>SEDB01000657.1 GCA_004210715.1 Pedobacter sp. | reverse complement strand
TTTTTATGCCACTTCGCCAAAACCCCTTCGGT
Source organism: Pedobacter sp. (assembly GCA_004210715.1). Taxonomy (GTDB): domain Bacteria; phylum Bacteroidota; class Bacteroidia; order Sphingobacteriales; family Sphingobacteriaceae; genus Pedobacter. Next base: position 1,132 of record SEDB01000657.1, on the reverse strand, counting down.
CATGGTGTCGCTCATTTTGGGCATTTTAATTACATCAGCCATTATATCTAATTAATTGAAATCTTTTTAAAATTAGTCCATTACGTATGGGTAGTTCTCAGTCATGTAAACATCTTTGTATAATTCAGATGCTTCTGGCCAAGGAGACTCTTCTGCGAATTTCACAGCCTGGTCTACCGTAGCTTTAACTTTAGCTTCCACTTCTTCAATCCAAGCTTGGTCTGCATACTTTTCTTTAAGAATAGTTTCTCTTGCAAGTTCAACCGGATCTTTTGCTTTATAATCTTCTAATTCTTCCTTAGTACGATATTTAGCAGGGTCAGACATTGAATGTCCACGGTAACGGTAAGTTCTCATCTCTAAGAAAGTTGGTCCTTCTCCTTTACGGGCACGTTGAATGGCTTCATCCATCGCATTGTGTACCGCAACCGGGTCCATACCATCAACAGGAGCACATGGCATATCGAAACCTAAACCAATTTTATAAATATCAGTCATGTTGGTGGTACGTTGTACCGAAGTACCCATGGCGTAACCATTGTTTTCACAAACAAAAATTACAGGCAATTTCCACAACATGGCCATGTTAAAAGTTTCGTTTAATGCACCCTGGCGTACAGCACCATCGCCCATGTAACAAATATTAACATTATCTGTTCCTTTGTATTTTTCTGCAAAAGCAACACCAGCACCTAATGGAATCTGACCTCCAACAATTGCATGGCCACCATAAAAATTATGTTCTTTGCTAAACATGTGCATTGAACCACCTTTACCTTTAGAGCAACCAGTAGCTTTACCATACATTTCTGCCATAATGCTATCGGCACTAACACCTAAAGCCAAAGCATGAGCATGATCACGGTAAGTAGTAATCATCGAATCGCCTTTTTGCATTGCAGAAATTGCTCCTGCAACCACAGCCTCTTGCCCAATGTATAAATGACAAAAGCCACGAATTTTTTGTTGTCCGTATAATTGGCCGGTTTTCTCTTCGAATTTACGCATAAGCAACATCGATTCGAACCATTTTAACCAAGTATCTTTATTTATTTCTACTGCACTCATTTTAGGATATTTGTTTTTTTGCGACAGCAAATCTAATTTTTTTATTGTAATTTTTGGCACTTTT
>SEDB01000161.1 GCA_004210715.1 Pedobacter sp. | reverse complement strand
TGGCTGCCCTTTATTAAAGAACAAAAAACGCTTCTCGTGCACAATACTGTTTCGAGCAAGGCAGACGTTGAGTTTGCAAAACAAAGCCATCCGAATTTATATTGGTGCCTTTGTCCGCATGCTAATTTGTATATCGAAAACACTTTGCCCGAAGTTGATTCACTCATCAGCGAAAATGTAAAGATCACTTTAGGCACCGATAGTTTAGCGAGCAACCATCAACTGAATATTTTATCAGAAATGAAAACCTTGCAAACTCATAAAAATGTAGACTTCGATACACTTTTGCAATGGGCAACCATTAACGGAGCTGAATTTTTAGGCTTGAGCCAGCAATTGGGAACGCTTCAGACAGGGAAAAAGCCTGGTCTTAATCTTATTCAGTTATCAGAAGATTTTAAAATCGAAAGTGATCAAGTGATTAAATTAGTGTAATATGAATCCAATTTGCAAACTTTTCAAGATAAAATATCCAATTATCCAAGCCGGAATGGTTTGGTGTAGCGGTTGGAAGCTGGCATCGGCCGTTTCAAATGCTGGTGGTCTGGGTATCATCGGCGCTGGCTCTATGTACCCAGAAGTTTTGAGGGAACATATCAAAAAATGTAAACTTGCCACTGATCAGCCATTTGCGGTAAACATTCCGCTTTTATATCCAAATATTCAGGAGATTATTGATATTGTAATTGAAGAAGAAATTAGAATCGTTTTTTCTTCTGCCGGCAATCCGGCAACATGGACGAAAATTTTAAAAGAAAATGGAATTACTGTTGTTCATGTGATCGCTAATACAAAATTTGCATTAAAAGCTCAGGAAGCTGGTGTAGATGCCATCGTTGCTGAGGGTTTTGAAGCTGGTGGACATAACGGTCGCGAAGAAACCACAACCATGTGTTTAATTCCAATGATTAAAGCTGCAGTAGATATTCCCGTAATTGCAGCTGGCGGAATCGGAAGCGGAAAATCGATGTTGGCGGCTTTTGCATTAGGAGCTGATGCGGTTCAGATCGGTTCTGCTTTTGCTGTTGCAGAGGAATCATCAGCACATCCATCATTTAAAAATAAAATTATTTCATCGGTAGAAGGCGATACAAAACTAGCCATGAAAAAGCTGGTTCCTGTGAGGTTATTAAAAAATGAATTTGCCGATGCTATTGCCCAGGCAGAAGCAGAAGGCGCTGATCGAACTGCATTAATGGAATTGCTAGGCAGAGCCAGAGCAAAGCTGGGCATGTTCGAAGGGGATATGGAAAATGGCGAACTCGAAATTGGTCAAGTCTCAGCCATGTTGAATGAAATTAAACCTGCAAAACAGATTTTAGACAAAATTTGGGCAGAATATATCTCCGGTTTAAAATCATTTAGGGATTTATACCAGGAAGCAATTTAATGCGTATTGGTTTATTAACTTTGCAACATTAACACATTTCAACTTCTGATACCAATGAAACACATCAATATAAAAGTAACCGGTAAAGTGCAGGGCGTATTTTTTAGAGCAAGTACAAAAGCTGTTGCCGATCAAATGGGCATTAAAGGTTTCGTTAAAAATGAAAAAAATGGCTCAGTGTATATTGAAGCAGAAGCGGAACAGTTTATTTTAGATCCTTTTATTGATTGGTGTAAAGAGGGACCCGATAAATCTGTTGTTGAAAACGTAGAAATTACTGATGGCGAACTTAAAAACTTCCGCAACTTTGAGGTGGTTAAAAAGAATTTACTTTGGTAAGGAGATGTACGATTTTAGATTGACAAATTACGATTTGAATGTCTGAAATCAATCAATAATGATATAGTTAAAATAATTAAAAACAGATTAAAAATTATAAATTGGCAATGCTAATCTAATCGTAAATCTAAAATCTAAAATCCCTTTGTCAGTATATAAAAAGTTTCTGGGGCAAACCATGGTTTATGGTATAAGTACCATCTTTTCCCGCTTGTTTAACTTCATTTTAACACCCATATATACAACGGTTTTTGCTCCAGGTGTATATGGCGTTTTCACTAAAATGTTTAGTTATGTTTCCATCATTAATCCAATATTAGCGTTTGGGATGGAGACCACTTTTTTTAGATACTTAAATAAACACGAAGACAAAAAACAAGAGGTTTACAATAACAGTTTTTTAGTTATTGCATTCATCTCTACCTTGTTTCTGATTACAGCATTAGTATTCACAGATTTCTTAGCAAAATATACCTTAAATGGCAACATTTCTGGCCTTGCAGATCAAAAATCATACATACATTTTTTCGCATGGATTCTATTTGTAGACGCTATAAGTATTATCCCCTTTGCAAAATTAAGAGCTGATGGAAAACCCTTCAAATACAGCTTGATAAAATTTCTAAACATAGGAACATTTATTGGCTTCAATTTAATATTCATATTTGTTTTACCGCTGCTTATTAAAAATGATATTTTAGCCGAATGGTTATCCAACTGGTACAGAGGCAGGTGGGTTGGTTATGTATTTGTAGCAAACTTAATTGCAAGTGTAATTACACTTATCATGCTTATACCGCAGTTTCTAGAGCTTCGATTAAAGTTTAATAAAAGTCTTTTTTACAATATGTTTGGCTACAGTTGGCCAGTTTTGATTGCAAATTTGTCTTTCATCATAAATGAAAATCTTGATAAAATTTTGTTAGGCAAATATTTGCCAAATGACATTGCCAATCACGATGTAGGTATTTATGGAGCCGTGTGTAAGTTGGCCGTCTTCATCAGCATTTTCAATACCGCATTCAGATTGGGTGCAGAACCTTTCTTTTTTAGTCACGCTAAAAACGAGAATGCAAAGCAAACGTACGCCACCATTTTGTACTATTTTGTTTTGGCATTATCTATCTTATTTCTTGGGCTAACAGCCAATATCGAAATTATAAAACATTTTATCGATTCGAGATATTGGGAAGGTTTGAATGCCGTTCCAATATTACTCTTCGGTTACGTTTGCTTGGGCATTTACATGAATTTATCAGTCTGGTATCGCCTTTCAGATCAAACCAGATATGGTTTATATATCTCCTTAGTAGGTGCTGTTTTTACAATTGTGATGAATATTATACTCATTCCCAAATATAGTTATATGGGCTCTGCATGGGTATCAATGTTCGCATACTTTATTATTATGGCCATTTCTTATTGGTTGGGTCAAAAACACTATCCAATACCTTATAAACTGAAATCAATGAGCGCTTATATCGTAATTTCCGTCATTTTTGTTGGTTTATCTTTCTGGATATTTCATCGTAATATTTACATTGGCAACGCCATTCTAATTGTATTTTTGGCAGGAATATTTTATTTCGAGAAGGACAATGTAAAAAACCTTTTAAAAAAAGGATCATAACGTTATAACATTTAAGAATCATAAATCTTCTTTTTTATTGTAACACTTTTTAAAAAATGAAACCACAATGAACATCAAAATCATCAATAAATCTGAACATCCTTTACCGCAATATGAGACGGCTCATGCTGCTGGAATGGATTTAAGAGCCTCAATTACAGAAGAGATCACGCTTACCCCTTTACAACGTCAATTAATCCCGACCGGTTTATATATTGAACTGCCGATTGGTTTTGAAGCGCAAATCCGCCCGAGAAGTGGCCTGGCTTATAAACATGGAATAAGTATTGTGAATTCACCTGGTACAATCGATGCGGATTATCGTGGAGAGCTAAAAGTTTTATTGGTCAACTTATCAGATACCGATTTTAAAATCGTTAATGGTGATAGAATTGCTCAAATGGTTGTAGCAAAGCACGAAACGGTGTGCTGGCAAAGTGTTGAAATACTGGGCGAAACAAACAGAGGCGAAGGTGGTTACGGACACACAGGCAAAGGTTAACAATAGAATTAGAGAATGATCTATGGAGTGAAAAATCTTTCACTCTGCAATCATTCAACCGAAATTCAATTTTATGAATAAAGTATATCTTTTTCTCGCGGTGATTACCATAAGTCTAAAAACTTTTGGACAAATGCCTGTGGTTTCCGCTGCAAGCAGAGACAGCAATATGGTTAAGCAGTTGTTCTTTGCTGGTCTGCGAGAAAAAATATCAGATAACTATCTGCTTGCTTCCACCAATTTCACTAAAGTGGTGGCAATGGATGCAAATAATCACGCAGCATATTATGAGCTTGCAAATGCCAGTATCAGACTGGAAAAATTGCTTGAAGCAGAGCAAAACATTAAACAAGCCATTAAATTAAAAGGTGATAACCAATGGTACTATCGCTTGTTAGGCGAAATTTATAAGCGCACCAACAAAATGCCTGAGCTTGTGGATGTACTTTCCCAGTTAATCCGCATTAATCCAGAGTATGATGGCTATTATTTTGATAAGGCAAATGCACTCTATCTCTCGAATAAAGCAGATGAGGCAAAAAAAGTTTATGACCAGATTGAGGCAAAGTTTGGAGAGTCAAGAGATCTTTTAACGGCCAGAAAACGACTGCAATCCAATGGTTCGGCCTCTGAAAGTGATATTGTAAAGTTATTGGAAGGCAACCAGGCTGATGTTAAAAATTACTTGTATGCGGCCGGCTTGCTTTTGCAAAAGGAAAACCTGCCAGAAGCATTAAAGGTATTACTAAAGGCACAACAACTAGAACCCAATAATTTTGAAGTTGATTTGGCATTGGCTGATACCTATCGGAAGCAAAAAAATGATGATGCCGCTTTTGCTTCGCTCAAACATGCTTTTGAAAACATAGAAATGCCCTTGACTGAAAAGGTCAAAATTGTCGCGTCCTTATTCCCCAAAATAAACCAGCCCATTGTTGCTAAAAACTTAACTGAATTAAGTCAGATTGTGGCGAACCAAAATCCAAAAGATGCAAAAGCTTTGGCGCTTTATGGCGATGTGCTTTATCAGCAAAACAAACTTAAGGAAGCACTCGCTCAATACCAGGAAGCACTAAAATTTAATGAGCAGGTATATGTAGTTTGGGAACAAGTGATCAATATCCAAACCTTAATCGGACACTATGAAGATGCTGTTAAAGTTGGGGATGAAGCCTTAACAATCTACCCTAATCAAGCCAGTTTGTATTATTACATGGCATATGCATTATATAAAACCGGGAAATTTGATACCGCCTTGAACAACCTTAAAACTTCCTTGCAACTAGATGTAGATAATAAAAGCCTACAGGCACAAGTATATGCCCTTCAAGGCGATATTTACATCAGTCAAAATAATTTTAATCAAGCCAAAACGGCATTTGAGAAAGCAATTACCGCTGAACCAGATAATTATCTGATCATGAATAATTACGCTTATTATTTGGCTTTGAAAAATGATGATCTGACCAAAGCGGCAAAATATGCCGAAACGGCTGCGAATGCAATGCCTACAAATTCATCAGTTACTGATACCTATGCGTTTATTTTGTTTAAACAACAGAAATACGATTTGGCAAAAACCTGGATTGAAAAAGCACTTCAAAACAATACCAATAAAAATGGTGTTTACCTGGAGCATTATGGCGATATTCTCTTCATGAAAGGCGATAAAGACGCCGCAGTGCTACAATGGCAAAAAGCAAGGGAAGCAGGAAATGGCTCAGAAGTTTTAAATAAAAAAATTAATGAAAAGAAATATTTTAAATAGTGCATTGATACTGGCAACCATTGTGT
>SEDB01000656.1 GCA_004210715.1 Pedobacter sp. | reverse complement strand
TGCGAACCATTGAATGAAGCCCTGATATCAAAAGATTTAAAGTTTGCATTTACCGCGAAACCGTAGGTAAAATCTGGATAAGGATTACCAATTACCTTTTTATCGGCATCGTTTACCACGCCATCGCCATTGGTATCTTCGAAATATAAATCTCCTACTTTGTATGGGTTAGATTGTGCTGATGATGGTGCAACTTTACCCAATAACTCTGGGGTTACCCGACCAGCAACCTGGTAACCATAAAACATACCAATCGATTGGCCTTCTTGTGTAACGTGGGTAATGTACTGTCTTTCTGCCCCAACACTGAAAATGGTACTGTTACCACCCAGGTTTAATACTTTATTGCTGTTGAACGAAATATTTCCGCTTAAACCTAAATTGAAATTATCAGTGCTAACCACACGACCGTCTAACTGGAAATCAAAACCTTTATTCCTTACCTTACTATCTCTTAAATTAGTTAAGATGGTTGATGAACCTGAAATTGCTGAGATCGGTTGGTTAAATAATAAATTGTAAGATAAACTGTAATAATAATTCGCAATTAATGATAGACGTCCGTTAAAGAAACTTAAATCTGTTCCGAAGTTATATTGTGAAGTCGATTCCCAACCCAGGTTTTGGTCTTTGATTCCACCTGCCCAAACGGCAGTGGCGATGGCATTACCCGGACCAAAAACTACTCCACCTGGCGAACTCATCGTTTGCGTATGGTTATAATCACCAATGTTGTTGTTACCACTTAAACCCCAGCTTGCTCTTAATGTAAATCCTGTTGCGGTTACCCTTACTAAATCACTTGTAGTGTGCTGTGCAGAATATCCTGCAAGAACATCTAAATTATGCTTGCCAAAAGTTTTAGCGTAATCCAACGTAAACTCAGCCAGTTTATCTACCTGGGTTAAGTTTCTGGCTACCGCATTAGCTGCAGCAATTGATGATGGTGAACCCGGTGCATTACCACCGCCGTTACTTAAACTGGTTGGGCGATAGTAATCATACTTTTCGCTATAATTATTTGTACCCAAATTGGCTTTGAAATTCAATCCTGTTAAAATTTCATAGTTGGCGTAGGCATTGTAAGTATTTCTATTGCCAAGTCGATTTACTTTCATTTCAGTAACCGTTGCCACCGGATTTTCCAATCCCTGGTAACCAAATTGGTTTGCCAGAGCAGACATGCCATATTTAATTGGATTTCCATTGGCATCGTTAGCAGGTAAATAAGGCAAATAAAGTAAAGCCGACATCATCGGACTAAAGCGGCCCTCGCCTACTTCTTTATTATTGGTTTGCGTTAATGATATATTTGCTCCAACCTTTAATTTTTTACTCACTTGCCCTTCAATATTCGAACGGAAATTTAAAGCCCTCATTGATGTATTTGTAACAATACCGTCCTGATCCTGGTATCCGCCGCTTACAAAATACTTGATGTCTTTGTTCCCACCAGAAAACGCAAGGTTATGGCGTTGAAAAAAAGCATTTCGATACAATTCATC
>SEDB01000655.1 GCA_004210715.1 Pedobacter sp. | reverse complement strand
TGCGAACCATTGAATGAAGCCCTGATATCAAAAGATTTAAAGTTTGCATTTACCGCGAAACCGTAGGTAAAATCTGGATAAGGATTACCAATTACCTTTTTATCGGCATCGTTTACCACACCATCGCCATTGGTATCTTCAAAATATAAATCGCCTACTTTGTATGGATTAGACTGGGCTGAAGATGGTGCAACTTTACCTAATAATTCTGGTGTTACCCTACCAGCAACCTGGTAACCGTAAAACATACCAATCGATTGACCTTCTTGTGTAACGTGAGTAATGTATTGTCTTTCCGCTCCAACACTGAAAATGGTACTGTTACCACCTAGATTTAGTACTTTATTACTGTTGAAAGAGATATTTCCGCTTAAACCTAAATTGAAATTATCGGTGCTGATCACACGACCATCCAATTGGAAATCGAAACCTTTATTTCTTACTTTACTATCTCTTAAATTGGTTAAGATGGTTGATGAACCCGAAATTGCCGAAATAGGTTGGTTAAACAATAAATTGTAAGATAAACTGTAATAGTAATTGGCAATTACCGATAAGCGACCGTTAAAGAAACTTAAATCAGTTCCGAAGTTATATTGCGAAGTTGATTCCCAACCCAAATTTTGGTCTTTGATACCGCCTGCCCAAACTGCAGTTGCAATGGCATTACCCGGACCAAAAACTACTCCACCTGGTGAACTCGTGGTTTGTGTATGGTTATAATCACCAATGTTATTATTACCGCTCAAACCCCAGCTTGCTCTTAATTTAACCGAGGAACCTCTTCCTAAAAAGTCGTTATACCAACTTTCCTGCGATAAATTCCAGCCTGCTGCAGCTGATGCGAAAGCCCCCCATTTGTTGTTCGGACCAAACCTTGATGAACCATCCATACGGAAAGTACCACTCAAATAATATTTGCTATCGAAATTGTAGCTGGCACGACCGAAATACGACAATAAGGTAGTAACCGATTTGTTTGCTTCGTTTAGCACGAAATCTGTGTTGGCAGCACCTTTGTCAGATATTTCGCCAATTTTATCACTGGTAAATCCTGTTGCGGTTACCCTTACTAAATCACTTGTAGTGTGCTGTGCAGAATATCCTGCAAGAACATCTAAATTATGCTTGCCAAAAGTTTTAGCGTAATCCAACGTAAACTCAGC
>SEDB01000654.1 GCA_004210715.1 Pedobacter sp. | reverse complement strand
AGCCCGATAAAAGCAGCTTTTGCTAATTTGCCCAAATCGATGGCGGAGGCTTCTTACGTGATGGGTAAATCCAAAATGCAGACTTTTTTTAAGGTACTACTGCCAAATATTAAAGCTTCTATTTTTACGGCTGTTGTATTGGCTTTTGCACATACATTGGGCGAATTTGGTGTGGTTTTAATGATTGGAGGAAACATACCAGGGGAAACTAAGGTGGCTTCAATCGCCATTTATGATGCTGTGGAAACCATGGATTATACTGCGGCTAATTCTTATGCTTTGATTTTGTTTGCCATCACTTTTATTATTGTTATCGGTGTATTTATCATCAATAAAAACGCAGTTAGAAGCCCGTTCGAATGATAGAAGTAAACATCGAAAAGAAAATGGGCAGCTTTACACTCAAGGTAAATTCTGTATTTCCATTAAATGAAGTGACCAGGGTTTTAGGTTCTTCTGGCGCTGGTAAATCAACACTGTTAAAAATTCTTGCAGGTTTAGTATTGCCCGATGCAGGTTTGATTAAATTTGGGGATGACATCTGGTTCGACAGTCAGACCAAATACTCAAAAAGGATCCAGGAACGTGGTGTTGGTTTTGTTTTTCAGGATTATGCCCTGTTCCCGAACATGACTGTTGAACAGCACCTGAGCTACGGAACAGACGATGCAAATTATATCAATTATCTGCTCGAGCTAGGTGAGCTAACTTTATTCAAAGGCAGGTATCCAAAACAACTCTCAGGCGGGCAGCAACAGCGCCTTGCGATTTTGAGAGCACTTTCAACCAAACCCAAACTATTGTTGATGGATGAGCCCTTTGGGGCATTGGATTTAGCACTTAAAAACCGGGTAATGGAAAAACTGAGATTGCTGTTTCATGAACAAAAAACTACAGTAGTAATGGTTACTCATCAGGATAAAGAATGGATTGAGGCTGATAGTCAAATCTTTAATTTAGCAAGCAAAGAAGATTAAAATACCTTCATCAAGCTTCGTTACCCTATCAGCCTGATTTATTATACTTATATCTTGAAAAAAAGGGTTTTTGATTGATCAGAAACCCTTTTTAAGACTTAATGATGGGTCTCAGATATCTCTACTGTAAGTTGTTTGCAAGCAGCCAATTTCTAATTATCAGAAAATGGAATGGTAAACCAAAAAGTAG
>SEDB01000653.1 GCA_004210715.1 Pedobacter sp. | reverse complement strand
ACAAGTGGAGAATAAGAAAAATTATAATAACCTATTTCAATTTTACCGTTTCTTTTGAGCTGAACTGGCGTATTATCACCATAAACCGGTTTCCCGGTTTCCAATACTTTGTAAAGCAATTTGAAGGCTGCCTGTTCCCTTAGTTCTGGAATCGCTTCAAGTAAAGGCCGGTGAAGAATGTCTTCCTGCTTATCCAAAAGTGCTAACATCGGAGGGTTTACAGATTCAATTACAAAATCTTTCCCTCGAAAAACAATAATTGCAACAGGAGCTTGTTGAACTAAGGAACGGATGCGGCTATGACTCAATTCAAGGTTCTCAAAAAGTTTTTTAGATTTGGATTCTGCATCTTTTAAAGAATGGTTGATATGCTCCAATTCGAATATTTTTCTTCTAAGCTCTAGCTTGTCCATAACCTGCTTAGCGATGACTTTTAACGCTTGTTTTTGTTCGTCAGAAAGATTTTTTTCTTTTGGAGAAATAACACAGAGCGTACCCAAAGCATAACCTTCATGGTTGGTGAGCGGAACCCCCGCATAAAAAGTGATATTTGGTGAGCCTGTAACCAAAGGGTTATTAACAAAACGCAAATCGTTATGTGCGTTTTCAACAATCATCAGGTCGGCAGTAGAATGTATGGCGTGAGCACAAAATGATTGCTCAATAGGCGTTTCTCTAGCGTCGAGACCAGTATGGGACTTAAACCATTGTCTTTTTTCATCAACCAGACTAATCAGTGCTATTGGTACCTGACATATTGTGGAAGCTAAAATAGTAAGGTCATCGAAATCTTTCTCTTCAAGGGTGTCGAGTATTTGGTAAGACTGCAATGCTTTCAATCGCATCTCTTCGGTGTAGTTCCTTCGAACTTCTGGCATTTCGTAGCTTTTATAAACGCAAATATAAAAATAATATTACCGTACTGTGTTAATCAAAACTTATAGGATTATGATTTGGAAGTAAACGCAAAACTTAATGAAATGTTTGTTGAAACATATTTTTCGATTAAAGAGGTAGTGGAATTTTTTAATAACAATTGCCAATCTTTTGAGCTTTTGCATTTGATGTACCTAAAGAATAATTTTCTATCTTTGCAGCGCTTTTGGTTCCCGGATTAACGATCGGGATTAAAAGGGAATCCGGTGGAAATCTGGAACTGTCCCGCAGCTGT
>SEDB01000652.1 GCA_004210715.1 Pedobacter sp. | reverse complement strand
CGTTAGAGCACCCGGTCTTCAGGCACTGCGGCCTCTCGAATCGCTGTGGCAGAGCTAATTGAATAGAAGTACCGCCAACTTTCCGACAAACCGCAGCAGCGGCCCACAACCGACCTCGAAGCGACAGCGCTAAAGGCATATCCGGCTCCTCGAGGCCCTGTAAATGGTCCTTGCGAATTTGGGACGAGATTTGAAAGGTCAGGGGGCCAGGGCGGCACCCGTGGTCCCAGCCTAATCAATTCCGCCCCCAAACCTCCTCCGCGCCTAAATACGCCACTTAAGGCTAGACAACTTTGGAGGCTCCTCTAACGCTGCCATACCACCCCCATCCGAGCCATTAACCCCCTAATGAAATTCGAACTGAATCGGGATCTCAAGAGGCGGCAAGACAATCTTCGGAGGGTGGCATAACCACATTAGAGGAATGGGGGCGGCGACTAGGTAGGGACCGCCGGCTCTATCAATTCGAACTGAATCGGGATTGATGGAGTCGCGGGTACCGTCACCAGCTTTACAAAAGTCTCGCAACCGACTTTGATTGGGTATTAATCAATCTTAATCAATTGAGAGGCTTTTGCCTTTCCTTCTTATATATCCTCCGAACTGGTTTGCGCCGAAAAGGCGTGTGCAGCGGTTCGCGCCCGGGATGGGGTCAAACGCCGGCCAACTTTGTATGGCAAATCGCTAAAAGTCCTCCAACCTCCACCAACCCTGCCAACGAAACTGGTCGGCACGGCGGGGACTTGGTCGTTTTCGACTGCTTTCCACCCCAGCACCCTAGGGGACCCTCGCTGTCGCCGTCGACCCCCCCACTACTACCTCGTCGTCGCCGCCGGCCCCACCCCACCGCCCTGCCGACACCCCTAGGCCCTAAGGATAATACCCACGTCGTCGTCGCCTCGATCCCGCACCTGTAGGCCGCCCTATCGTCGCCGACCCTGTTTTGGTGTCGGTTGTTAGTGAAAGTGACTACTCATACTTACAAACCGACTATACACTTCCGGATCCTAGGTGACCTGTACCCCCTACCGTCGACCTTTCGAGGCCTAGACGACCCTGCTGGCGCCTAGATCAAGGCAGGCTGCGGTACTTGCCCTCCCACCTCGCTGTCGCCTCCCGGGGTCTTCCAACACTACCCAACGCCTTCGCTAGAGGCATCCAACGCCCAACA
>SEDB01000160.1 GCA_004210715.1 Pedobacter sp. | reverse complement strand
TTTTCCAGGGCGTCGTCTTTTTCATCCATTTCGGTAATTAGGTAGCTTATGTTTTCAATCGGACAAACTTTCAATCGCAAGGAAATATCAAGTTTCTCAGAAATGCAAAGCACAGCGGTTTTTTTGGAACAGGCAATCATGGCTTTTTTGAGCTGATTAATTTCCCAGTAGGTATCTGTCAATCCATCAATGGGATGGATGGCACTCGTACCCATAAGGCATAAATCGGCTTTGATTTCAGAGAGTTGAGTGATGACATGGCCGCCATAGGTTACCTGAGAGTTTTTCGAGAATAATCCTCCTATTAAGATCACCTCGATATTATCATATTTTGCCAATTCAACAGCCACCAATGGGCTTATGGTAAAAAAGGTAGCCTGGATACTTTGTGGCAATTGCTTAACAAATTCTAAAATGGTAGTTCCACCCCCGGTTAAAACAACCATTCCATCTTTGATCAATGACGTTGCTTTTTTTGCAATTAAGATCTTACTATCTCTTGGCGCATTATAAAATCATGGCGTTCTTTTTTAAGCATAAGGATGTTTGGTTTACACGAAATTAAAAATACTTTTCAATAATTTGCGTGTTTATGCGTTTTTGTGCAATTAAATATGGCGTCGGTTGTATAAAAATCTTTGTTGTTTTGTTCTTTTATTAAAAAACATTTATCATATTTACTTAAAATTACATAAAATGCGTGGTTATGCGTGTTTTGGTAAAACAACAAACTAACTACAACTAAACAAATTCTTACTAATCCCTTATTGGCAGTTTATGAAAAAAAAGCTACTATTAATTTTTCTTGGTACGTTTTTGTTGCTGGCTCATGCCTTTGCGCAACAAATAACCGTTACCGGTAAGGTTACATCAGCCGATGGACCTATACCAGGTGTTTCCATTCGAGTTAAAGGAAGCGCAGTGGTATCTCAAACTAATAACGATGGAAGTTATTCCATCAGAGCAACAAGCACAAATGTGTTAGTTTTCTCATACATTGGTTATAAAACCATTGAGCGAACGGTTAGTGCAAGCCCTATTATCAACGTTTCTCTTGCAGCTGATGCAGGGAATTTAGACGATGTCGTGGTAACTGCCTATGGTATTGAGCGTACCAACAGGGCTTTAGGTTATGATGCGCAAACTGTTAAGGGTTCCGACATTGCTTCTACCCAACGTGACAATTTCATCAATTCCTTACAAGGCCGTGTGGCCGGTGCCACCATTACGTCAACCAGTGGAACGCCCGGCGCATCAACTTCTATCATTATTCGTGGTGCTGTATCATTAGATGGAGATAACCAACCATTATTTGTGGTAGATGGTTTACCAATCTCTAACAATACTTTTAGTGAATATGGTTTGGTGGGCCAGGGAACTTTTAATAGGACCAATGATTATGGTAACCGAGGAATGGATATTAATCCAGAAGAAATTGAAACCTTAACCATTTTAAAAGGTCCGGAAGCGACCGCTTTATATGGAACACAAGGCGCCTCGGGAGCTGTAGTAATTACAACCAAAAAAGCTAAAGCTGGTACGGCTAGTGTGAGTTATAACAATTCATTCAGGGCAGAAATTCCATACCGTTTTCCCGAAGTTCAGGATGTTTATGGCGGAGGTGCTGGTGGTATTTTTGATGAAGAAGTGCGTACAAGAACATATTTTGGAGCAAAGTACCCAGAAAGATTTTCTAGATATGATAACCTTGGTGCATTCTACAGAACTGGCTGGACACAGAAACATAATGCTTCCATTGAAGGTGGAACTGAAAAGCTATCTGTTCGTTTTGGTTTGAGCTATACTAACCAAGAAGGTCCTATCAAGGGTACAGATTATAACACCATCAATGCTAAATTATCTGGTACTTCAAAAATCAGTAACAAAATTAGCATGAATGCTTCCATGAATTTTATTTCTTCAAAAACCAATAAAACTTACAAGGGATCAGGAAGCCCGATGTTAAGTGTTTTAACATGGCCGGTTGTGGATGATATTCGTAATTATTATACAGCTACAGGTGATAGAAGAACTATTGGTGGAACATTCGGAAGCGAATTGGACAATCCGCTTTGGGCTATGGAAAATAATCCAAACTGGGATAAAGTGAATAGGGTAATCACCAACGTTGGATTTAATTATAAACCACTTGATTGGTTAAATTTTCAAGCCACTGCAGGAGCCGATGTTTATGCCATGCAGGGTTTAGGTGCTTACCACCCACAATCATACAATGCTAATGTAGCTGCAACAAGTTATGGTGGCGGAGGTATCAATACTTTTAACGAAAATGTGAGGTTATTTAACGGTTCCTTTGTAGCTACAGCAAGAAAAGACTTCGGAAAATTTAAGCCATCGTTTGTCGTTGGTTATGATATTTCTGATAACACTGATGAAATCAATTCGCAGTTTGGAACTAAATTTTATCAACAAAAATTTTACAGCTTAAATAATACAGATCCAACAACACAGAGGGTAGCTTATCAAAACATATTAAAACGTAAAATGGGCGCTTTTGGCCAGGCAACATTAGGCTATGATGATTTGCTTTTCTTAACCTTAACCGGCCGGCAGGACTTTTCATCAACATTACCTATTAATGAATACGCATTCTTCTATCCTGCAACATCATTAAGCTTTGTGTTTTCTGATTTACCAGCATTCAAAAAAATGAGCTGGTTATCATCAGGTAAATTAAGGGCTTCATGGGGGCAGTCGGGTAAGGATGCAAAGAGAGCGTACATTACTAAAACCTCGTTAATTCCTCAAACCACAACTGGTGGAGGTTTCGCTGTTGATGTTACCTTAGGAAATCCTAACCTTGTTGCAGAATTTACTACTTCATCAGAAGCTGGTATTGATCTAAGTTTTTTCAAAAACAGACTTTCGGCGAACTTTTCTTACTATCACATTGAAAGTAATGGACAAATTACTGCGCCACGTTTAAGTTATGCCACTGGTGCAATTTTAGAGTACATCAATAGTGGACGAGTAGTGAATAAGGGCTTTGAGTTGGTGTTAAAAGGAAGTCCAATTCGCAATAAAGATTTCAGCTGGGATATTACTGCAAACGTAACTAGAGCAAGAGGAAAAATTACTTCTCTTCCGGCAGACCAAACCACCTTTTATGTTTCTGACACCTGGTTATTTGATAATGTAAGACGCCAATATGTTGTTGGTTCTTCTATATCTGCTTTAGCAAGTATGGATTATTTAAGAAATAGTAACGGAGATGTATTGATCAGCCCAAGTAATGGTTTGCCAATTAGAAGCACTGAATGGACTCAAATAGGTGATACGGCACCGGATATTGGTTTGGGAGTTATCAATAGTTTTACTTACAAAAACTTCAATTTATCATTCCTTTTTGATATTCGTAAAGGTGGCGATATTTACAATGCTACTGAACTTTATTTGTATGCCCGAGGCATGTCAAAAAGAAGCTTGGACAGAGAAACACCAAGAATTATTAAGGGTGTTTTAAGAGATGGATTGGAAAATACTGCAAACCCTACACAAAACAACATCGTAGTTTTGCCATATATTTCAACTGCATATTACTCTACAGCCTACAATACTTTAGATTTTATTGAAAAAGACATTAACTGGGTTCGATTAAAAGATATTACACTAGCTTATACTTTGCCAAAATCAGTATTTGCCAAAAGCAATGTATTTAAAAGTGCGAGCGTTTTCTTTACTGGAACAGATTTATTGCTTTTAACCAATTACAAAGGTGTAGATCCATCTGTTAATGGTTTAAGTGCTGCATCTGGTGGTACTGGTGGAACAGGTATTGACTTTGGTTCATTTGGACAGCCAATGGGTTTCAATTTTGGTTTAAGAGTTGGATTTTAATTAATAGAATAATGAAAAAGATATATATAGTTTTAATTGCTTTTGCAGTATCGTTTTCTGGATGTAAGAAGTATTTCGATATCAATACAGATCCTGCAACGCCACAAAATCCTGAAAGTAAAACATTAGTACCTCCTTTGTTTGCTCAAATGGAAAGGGGAGTACAGTTCGATGCGAGATATTTAGGAGGAACCATCCAATATTTCGGTGGTGCTGTAAATGTTGGCGAATCACATGGTTGGATCGCTGCGAGTGACGCATTAGGCGAAATTTGGAGAACTTGTTATTATGGCTTAGGTGCAAATATTAATTTGATTGTTGAAGACAGTGAAAAAAAACAAGAATGGAATTATGTTGGTCTTGCACAATCATTAAGAGCGTGGGGCTGGCAAATTACTACAGATTACACTGGGGAAATTATAGTGAAACAAGCATTTGAACCTAACCGTTTTATTTTTGATTATGATTCACAGGCTGATGTATATGCAGAAGCTGCTCGTTTAGCAAATGAATCTATTAAAAACTTTAGTAGAACTGATGGTACTGGTTCAGTAGCTAAGTTAGCACCAGCAGACTTGATTTATGCCGGTGATCCTGCAAAATGGATTAAGTTTAACTATGGCTTATTGGCTCGAAATGCAAGTAGTATAATTAATAAAGCAAGCTACGATCCGCAAAAAGTAATCGACTATGTTGACAAGGCTTTAGGAAGCAATAATGATAATTTTATCATTCCAAACAATGGAACAATTTCAGCAGACGCTAACTTTTTCGGTCCTTTAAGAGCTAACTTAGGCACTTATCGCCAAACAAGAATTATTGTTGGCCTGTTAGATGGTACGTATTTCACTGGGACAGCAGGTGCAGTAATTGATCCGAGAAGAAATAATATGATTACGCCTTCACAAGATGGTGTTTACAGAGGTACGAATCCCAACGGAGCTGATCCCGGAACAGTGATCAACAGAAACCAAATTGCTAATCCTTGGGGTTCGCTTGGTGGGGTAAATCCAGGAGCAGGTCAGGGAAAATATCTTTTTAAAGATAAGGCTGGTTTTCCGGTAATGACATATTCTGAAATGCAATTTCTTAAAGCAGAGGCCGCATTTAGAAAAGAAGATAAACAAACGGCTTATACTGCTTATTTAAATGGCATATCTGCTAGTATCGATTTTGTAAGTGCACTAGGTACTGCTATTACGACTGCAGAGAAAACGGCTTACATGACAAGTGCTTCAGTTAAACAATCCTCGGTGGATTTAACTCTAAAAGATATCATGCTTCAAAAATACCTGGCATTATATGGTTATGGTTTTGTTGAAACCTGGACTGATTTACGTAAATACAATTATATTACCGGAGATTCAAAAGGCAATAACCCATATTTAGGAGCATTTGTGTTCCCTACAGCATTTTCAGCTGATAATGGCGGTAAACCTGCTCAAAGAACTCGCCCTAGATATAATTCAGAGTATATTTGGAATATAGAAGCATTGAAAAAAATCGGTGCTGATAAAGTTGATTATCATACTAAACCAATGTGGTTTTCACTTCCTTAACATTTAAATAAATTGATATGAAAAAATTAATATATGTACTAACTGCCTGCATTGGATTGTTATATTCATGTTCGAAGGAAAGCGATTATGAAAATGTAGAAAACACAGAATATGAAAAACTTGCACCTGCTGATCCAAAATATTCGTATTTAAAAGTTTTAAACTTAACTCCCGGTAGCCCGGTTTCAAATTATTACATCGATGGAGTTAAGTTTTCCGCTTCCTTATCATCTTCTGGAGTAGAAAATGCGGGTTATACTTATAATGGTCTATTTCCAGATTTTGGATATGCCGCAACAACCCCAGGTGCTCATAAATTTACGGCGAAAATTATTCCTACGGCTACAGTTGATGCTAATTTGGAAGTTTTAAACACCACTATAAATCCTGAGGCTGGTAAGTACTATACGATTTATACAACAGGTTTATACTCTGCAACAAACAAAGCACTAGGAGCGCCCTTCGTTTTAGAGGATGTCAAACCTGCATTAGATACAACTAAAATATTTGTGAGATTAGTAAATTTGGCCACAGGTCTTCCAAATATTGAAATTATTCCCTTATGGTATGCCAATTCTGCAACAGGTGCTCCACTCTTTACGGTGGTTACTAATGCAACACTAGTAAAAGGTAGAGCCTATACTCTTTATCTTCGAGGAATTTCTGGAACTACTGGAACAACAGCTGTAACACAAACATTTTATACTACATTCTTTTAAAAGGAAGTATCTAATTAAAAAAAACCAAGTCAACAACTGACTTGGTTTTTTTGTATATTAAGGTTTGTAAATTAATGAAGAGGGTTTTATTATTTATTTTGTTATTTGTTGGATCTGCCGATGCAAAAGCGGCAATATTTATCGTTACAAATAATTTAAACTCTGGTACAGGATCTCTACGCGACGCCATAGAAAAAGCGAACACTAATGGAACGGCTGATGTGGATTATATTTATTTCAATTTACCAGGCTCATCTTTGGCAGATGTAACTATTGCCCTGGAAACAGAGCTGCCCATACTCATAGCAAATATTATTATCGATGGAACTACTCAACCATTTTCTGCCTTAGGTAATCCAAATATCAAAATTAGTTTAACTAGAGTTGTTGCCACTTATTTTAATGGCTTAAGGATGGACAATGCCAATAAAATTGAAGTTTATGGTTTGCTTTTTGGTAATTTTCAGTCTGATCCTTTAGGCGCAATTGAAGATAAAAAGGGAGGCATTTACCTTTATAACTCTAAAGATATTGTAATTGGTGCACCAAATAAGCCAAATTGTTTTGTAGGGTGCTATGCTGGAATTCTCTCACCATTTGTAATTCCTAAGTTTTTTATAGAAAATGTTAAAATATCATCAAATATTTTTGGTTTAGCTGAAAATGGATTAACCGTTGCACCAAATGAAACGGGGATTGATATCAGTTTTATTAAAGGTGGCATTATTGGCGGAGATACACCGGAAGAAGGAAATTTAGTAACAGGTAATACTCGAACAGGTATTGCTCTTGGTGGAGCAGAAGGCATCTATAAGATTGCAAATAACATCATCGGGTTAGATAAAAATTTCAATCCGAAGCCTACACTTGCTGCTAAAGGAATTTATGTAAATGGTGGAACAAGCGCACCTATTATTACGGATAACATTGTGGGTGTTCAATCCATTGCCATCCATGTAGATTATGTAAATGATGGTTTTGTGATCGCCCGAAATAAGATCGGCACGGGTAAATTAGGGATTGAAAACTTTTCAAATGCCTTAGGCATTCACATCAATTTTTCAAATACTAAAGGGCTTATTGGTGGTTCTAATGTTAACGATCAGAATTTTATTGCATATAACAAAACGGCTATTCTTGTCGAGAATTCTTATCCAATCTCCATTTTTAAAAACAGCATATATTGCAATTCAACTGCTGCAATCACATTTAAAAATCAGTCGCTTAATCCGGCTAAAATTAGTTTGATATCTGCCAGTGAGGTTAGTGGAGTATATAGTCCTAATTCAATCGTCGAACTATTTTATATCGATGAATGCAACGATTGCCAAGGAAAAACTTGGTTTGCTACGGTACCTACGGATGCCGCTGGTTTTTGGAAATATACAGGTTCTATTGAAGGTAAAATAACAAGTTTAGGTACTGATGCAAATGGTGCAACATCTAATTTTTCTAAACCATTAATAGACGACACTGATAAACAAATTATCGATCCATTTTGTGGGCAAACTACCGGAAGTATCAAAAATTTAAAAGTCTACAATGCAGGTGTTTTTCAATGGTTTAACAGTGCTGGCCTGCTTGTTGGCAATACCAGAGATCTTGAAAATGTTCAAGCAGGCACATATTATTTAAAAGCCGGGCAAATGGGTGCTTGCGATGTTACTTCAACAACGTACACCATTGGCTCATTAGGAAACGGTATCGACGACAGCAATAAAAGAATAGCTGATGAGATTTGTGGGGCATCTAATGGGAGCATTAAAAATATTGGAGTTGCCAATAACCTTGCAAAAACTTGGTATAATCAACAAGGCGATATTGTAGGAAATGGTTCAGATTTGGAAAGTATACCTGCGGGAAGTTATTTTTTTAAGGCTGGTGAGAATAGTTGTGAAATTACATCGCCAGTGTATGTTATTAAAAATGTGGTAAAAAATTATGTGGTTAAAAATGTGATCATAAAGCCTGCCAGCTGCGGCAATAGTAATGGAAGTATTACCATCCAAAGCTATCAAACTGATAAACCGGTTTTGTTTATTTGGAAGGATGCTGATGGAAACGCAGTTGGAAATAATGAAAACCTAACGGATGTATCTGCAGGGACATATACATTAACTGCATCTGATGGTTTAAACTGTGAAAACATTGCTGGTAGTTTCACAATTGAATCAACAGAAAGTCCAATAATTGATTTGACTACAATGCAATCATTTATCAGTTGCGATGGCAAAACGATAAACATAACAGATATTCAAATATTGGGATCAACGTCGCCCTATAATTTTCAGTGGATTGATTCCAGTGGAAATTTAGTATACAATGAATTAAATTTAACTGCCAAACCTGGAAAATACTACTTAAAGGTGGTTGATAAGTACGGTTGTGAAATTACTAGTGAAGTAATCGATTTGGATTTATTAGAAAAAAAGAAACTCCAGGTGCCAAATTCTATTACGCCAAATGGCGATGGGGTGAATGATACCTGGCGATTACCGGGAGCTGAAAATTATCCCAATGCCGAATTTTTTATTTTCAATAGAACTGGCGACAGAATTTTTTATTCCAAAGGTTATGACAAAGAATTCGACGGCACATATAATGGTAAACCATTAAATGTTGGCGTGTATTATTATGTAATCGATTTGAAAACAGATTGTGGGAAACTCAGTGGAAGTTTGACTATTTTAAAATGAAACAAGGCCAGAAAAAATTTTCTGGCCTCGTAATAAATTACAATATCTTAAACCCTAAACTCAATTGAAACAAGTTAGGTTTCTGAGCATATTTCTCACTTTTACTGATATTTGAAAGACCTGCTTCATAGCGTAAATCAACTGAGATTGCACCAACATCTACACCGGCACCTGCCTGAATTCCAAAAGCCTGATTTTTATAATTGTCAAAATCGGTAGCTTGTTGGTAAGCGGCATTAAAGCTAGAGTTTTCATCTAATACAAATGAAATAACCGGGCCAGCCATTAATCTGAAATTCAAATTGTTTGCGCCAAACTTTGTTCCCAGTAAAACTGGAATATCTAAGGTGGTAAATTTCACTTTACCTTCTGCAGCGATCTCCGTATTGTTGTTGTTGGTAAAACTGATGAACTTGTTGCCTTTGCTGCCAATGTAAGCCTCTGGCTGTACATAAAAGCTTGCGCCACCAATACGGGCCCATGCCCCAACCTGGTAACCTAATCTGTTTTCTTCGCTTGCAAAATCAGCATTAAGTTTTGATAAGTTAACGCCAGCTTTTACGCCCAAATTAAAAGTTTGTGCTTGAGATGTTGCCCAACCTACGGTTAGGAATACAATAGAGAGGATGATTTT
>SEDB01000159.1 GCA_004210715.1 Pedobacter sp. | reverse complement strand
GCAGCAAAATTATTGATGCAATTACCCAAAGGAGTATTTTAAATAGTTTTTTAATAATTTTGCAGCTTAAAAATAAATAATTTGTCTGTTATACTTGCTATCGAATCTTCTTGCGATGATACTTCAGTCGCTATATGTAACAACGGCAAAATTACGGCCAATGTTATTGCAAACCAAACAATTCATGAAAATTATGGTGGCGTAATCCCAGAATTGGCATCCAGGGTACATCAACAAAATATTGTTCCTACTATCGAGCAAGCTTTAAAAAATGCCCAGGTTACTAAACAGGACATAAATGCGGTTGCTTTTACACAAGGCCCTGGTCTGTTAGGCTCATTATTGGTAGGTGTTTCCTTTGCAAAATCATTTGCATTGGCATTAAATATACCTTTAATTTCTGTCAATCACATGCATGCGCATATTTTAGCGCACTTTATCGACAATCCTAAACCGAACTTTCCTTTTTTATGTTTAACCGTTTCAGGAGGACATACACAAATTGTTTTGGTAAAGGATTATTTTGATATGGAGATTGTTGGCGAAACACTTGACGATGCAGCTGGAGAGGCTTTTGATAAAACTGCAAAAATACTTCAGCTTCCATACCCGGGAGGACCATTAATCGATAAGCATGCTAAAAATGGTAACCCTTTGGCTTACAGGTTTGCCGAACCACAAATTGCCGATTTGAATTTCAGTTTTAGTGGCTTTAAAACTTCTATCTTGTATTTTATTAGAAAACAAGAGCAGGAGAATCCTAATTTTATTGTCGAAAATTTAGATGATATTTGTGCTTCCGTTCAACATAGTATTGTACAGATTTTGTTGGCCAAGCTTAAAAAAGCAGCAAAGCAATATGGTATTAATGAAGTTGCCATTGCTGGTGGCGTATCTGCAAACTCTGGCTTGAGAGATGGTTTGCAAAAAACTGCTAATGAACTCGGATGGAAAATTTACATTCCGGCTTTTCAATATTGTACAGACAATGCAGGAATGATCGCCATTGCAGGATATCAGAAATTTTTAGCAAAGGATTTTGTGGGACAGGAAGTTTCGCCCAAAGCGAGAATGGAATTTTAGCTAATACTTTAACCTCTAACTTTTAACCTTATACTTTTAACTTTTTTCATGACTGGAGCATCATTAATATTTTGGATTGTTTGTGCGATACCGCTGATCGGACTTTTGTATTACCTCATTAGAAAGGATAAAAACAAACTTAACGGAAGTTGGGGCGTAATTATTTTAGGTGCCTTAGTTATTGCTGCTCTTTTGGTTATTGTTTATGTTACTAAGGATTTTAATGCAATATTTAGCCAGGGACAGTAGGTATTTAAAAAACAAAAACGCCTTGTTAGTTTTGCTAGCAAGGCGTTTTTGTATCATGAAATTTTCAAGACTATTTCTCTTCCAATTTATCGCCAGTAACTTCGGCTTTAATTTTGGTTTCCAATTCTTCTGCCAACTCAGGGTTGTCGCTTAGCAATTGCTTAACAGCATCTCTACCTTGACCAAGTTTAGTATCTCCATAAGAGTACCAAGAACCGGCTTTTTTAATAATTCCGAAATCTACACCTAAATCTACAATTTCACCATTTTTAGATATACCTTCTCCGAACATCACATCAAATTCTGCAATGCGGAAAGGCGGAGCTACTTTATTTTTAACGATTTTAACTTTAACACGGTTACCAGAAACCTCGTCAGAATCTTTGATTTGAGAAATACGGCGAATATCTAAACGAACTGAAGCATAAAACTTCAACGCATTACCACCAGTTGTTGTCTCTGGGTTTCCAAACATAACCCCAATTTTATCACGTAACTGGTTGATGAAGATGCAGCAACATCCCGTTTTAGAAATGGTACCTGTTAATTTACGTAATGCCTGACTCATCAAACGGGCATGTAATCCCATTTTACTATCACCCATTTCGCCTTCAATTTCACTTTTAGGAACCAAAGCTGCAACTGAGTCAATTACAATAACGTCAATAGCTCCAGAGCGTATCAAGTTATCAGCAATTTCCAACGCTTGTTCACCATTGTCTGGTTGAGAAATTAAAAGATTGTCAGTATCAACACCCAGTTTTTTCGCATAGAATTGGTCAAAAGCATGCTCTGCATCAATAAAAGCAGCAATGCCACCTTTTTTCTGTGCTTCTGCGATAATATGCGTAGCCAAGGTTGTTTTACCTGAAGATTCAGGGCCATAAATTTCAATTACTCTCCCTTTTGGGATACCACCTATGCCCAAAGCAATATCTAAACTGATTGATCCTGTAGAAATAAAATCTATCGGCTCAATAGCTGTATCGCCAAGTTTCATAATTGTACCCTTACCATAAGATTTTTCTAGTTTATCTAATGTTAATTGTAATGCTTTTAATTTATCTGGATTTGCGCTTGCCATTTTATTTGATTTTGTTGCGGTAAATATAATTGAATTGTCGGCTAATATGCTCTTAATGTTTATAACTATTTACTAAAATATTTAGCTAAGTTAAATGTTTTTTAACTAATGTCAATAGTATTTTAAAAAATAATTTAAGCTTCCTGTTTGTCACGCTCATTTTTCGCTGTCAATCGTTCAAAATACCGGCACATGTATGTTATTTCACAAACATCACATTTAGGACTTCGGGCAACACATACATAACGTCCATGAAGGATAAGCCAATGATGTGCAATATGAATATCCTGTTCTGGCAGATTTTTAACTAAATCTTTTTCAACTGCTAATGGGGTTTTTCCATTAGTTAGCCCTAACCTGTTTGCTACCCTGAAAACGTGTGTATCTACAGCCATAGCAGGCGCATTGTAAATTACAGAAGCAATTACGTTTGCCGTTTTGCGTCCGACGCCTGGCATTTTTTGTAAATCATCAATGCCAGAAGGAACGATATCGTTGAATTCGTTAACTAATATATTGGCCATGCCTACTAAGTGTTTGGCTTTATTATTTGGATAGCTAATACTTCTGATGTAATCAAAAACGATATCTGGAGTTGCCTCAGCTAATGTTTTTGCATTAGGAAATCGCTGAAACAGGGCAGGCGTAACCATATTAACTCTCTTGTCAGTACATTGGGCTGATAGAATTACAGCAACTAAAAGTTGATAAGGATTATGATAATGTAATTCGGTTTCCGCATCGGGCTGCTTCGCCGAGAAATGTTCTACAAAAAGTTTATAACGTTCTTTTTTAAGCATGGGCAAATATAGAAATTTGGCGGATGGAGTTTAAATTATCCGTTAATCTCTCTTAACAGTTTATCGCACTCTGCAAAAGCGTATGTTTCAATACCATCTCCATCAGAACGACTTTAGGGCGATTGCGAGACCGGACTAAAAAGCATTAGTGCATTACCACGTACTTCTCTTTAATCTCAGAATCCTGAACAACTGGTCTCGAAACATTGCTTTTAATCAGCCAGAAAGCAAAGCCTGCACCAATTAAAGCCATCGCTGCACCAACATAAGCAGGAGAGGTATAATCAAATCCATAAACCAAAGGCAATCCACCGAAAAAAGCGCCCAACGCATTGCCTATATTAAAGCTGGCCTGACTTGCCGATGCAGCAAGCATTTCGGAGCCTTTGGCCGACTGAATCATCAGCATTTGGATTGGTGCCGCCAAGGCAAATGAAACAGCCCCCGTTATAAATGTCATAATTAAAGCCAATGGCTGACTGAAAGATACAAAATGAACGATTGTCAAAGTTACCACCATGGCTAAGAGCAGAGATGCCGAAGCTTTTGCCGGAGAAAATTTATCGGCTAATATTCCGCCAATATAATTACCAACCAGCATTCCAAAACCAGCAAGCATAAGTATGTAAGTTACAGCTCCGGCTGAGAAACCAGCAACGTCAGTCATTAACGGAGCAATATAGCTGTACCAGGTAAATAAGCCACCTGTACCAATCGAAATCATGAATATGATAATCCAGGCTTCTCTTTTCTTAAAAAAACTTAACTCCGATTTTAAATCGCGGTTTTTGGTAGCTTCTAAAGCAGGTAGCCAAAGTTTTAAACTTAGTAGGGTAACTAATCCCACAAAAACAACCACTGCAAAAGAAATTCTCCAGGAGAAATTGTGCCCTATAAAAGTACCTAGCGGAACACCAAGAATATTGGCAATTGTTAATCCCATAAACATCAATGAAACCGCTTGGGCGGCTTTGCCTTTTTCGGCAATTCGACTGGCAACTACAGAACCAACACCAAAAAATGCACCATGTGGTAATCCGGAAAGTAAACGGGCAATAAACAAGGTATCAAAAGTAGGGGCAAATGCAGAAAATGCATTGAATACGGTAAACATAACCATTAAGGCAATCAATATCTTTTTTGGTGGATATTTACCTGCAATCATAATTAATAAAGGAGCGCCTATAACCACGCCAAGCGCATAGGCCGAAATTAAATATCCTGCTTGAGGAATTGTTACAGCTAAATCTTTAGCGATATCTGGGAGTAGGCCCATCATAACAAATTCTGTTATTCCGATACCTAAGCCACCTAGGGTAAGTGGAAGTAAGTTCTTGTTCATGCCTTGCTTAGTGTTAAAATTACACTATGTAAAGGTAATGCTTTTTGAGTTAAGGGAATGTAAAAAGATAAGGGGAGAGGTAAGATGGAAATTGAAAAAGGGGATAGGGGTGGTAATGTGTTTTAGAAAAATACTGATGGAAGACCTGATTTTTTGTTGCATAAAAAAAAGCTGCATTCATAAATGCAGCTTTTTTGGTCTTTGTAAATTTACTTCGATCTGCTGTAAGCTAAAATCTTGTTGATGGTTTCATCCTGGGGATTTTTAGCAAGGCGATCCAACTTACTTTTAATTTGTTCATAAAATAAGTCAATTTCGGCGTCAGATTCGATATCAGTTTTAGGCTGAAACATACTGTTAGTGGGTAAATTTACATTGTTTTTTGATGTAGAGGTTTTTGTCATAAGCAACTAAATGTGATAAGTTTTATAAACTTAACGATAGTTCAGATGCTTTATTTCAATCCCTAAAACATTTTATGTAACTTTTTTATTACCCCTTATAAGTCATCTCTTTTGTCTTCAGCATTTTACGCAAATTGCTAAGTGCATAGCGCATTCTACCTAGTGCCGTATTAATGCTTACATCCGTTAAATCGGCTATTTCCTTAAAACTTAAGTCTGCATAATGACGCATCAAGAGTACTTCTTTTTGTTCATCAGGCAATAAGTGAATCATCTCTTTTAAATCTTTATGCGTTTGATCGCGAAGCATTTTCTCTTCGGCACTTTCATCATAAAAGTGTAGCATATTGAATACATCCATTCCATCAGAACTCGTAATAATTGGCGTTCTTTTTTCCTTTCTGAAATAATCAATTACTAAATTATGCGCAATACGCATTACCCAAGGTAAGAACTTGCCTTCCTCATTATATCGTCCTGATCGCAGGGTGTTAATTACTTTTATGAAAGCATCTTGAAAAATATCCTCCGCCAAATATTGGTCTTTAACCAATAAGTAGATAGAAGTATAAATTTTACTTTTATGTCTTCTTAAAAGTTCCTGCAATCCATTCTCGTCCCCGGTAATGTATAACTTTACCAGGTCCTGATCATTGTATGATTGTAAATTCATAGGTTTACCTACACTAAATCCCGTACTGTTTGCTAAAAATTAATTTGTAGATGTTTAATTTCTAT
>SEDB01000158.1 GCA_004210715.1 Pedobacter sp. | reverse complement strand
CATTTTTGATAATTCTGGATGTAATTTCTTGATGACTTCCTGATCACCAGAAACCAACATGCTACCTGTACTTTCCAGCGCATTCGGAGGACCCATAAAAACTGGCGCATGGAGGTAAGTAAAGCCTTTATTCTTCCAGTATGCCGTTCTTTCTACAGCGCCTTTCGCCGATGTTGTGGTATGATCAATAATATGAGCACCTGCTTCAAAGCCTGCACTCGCCATTTCTAAAACTTGATTAACAGTTTCATCATCCTTAAGGGTAATATGAATGGTATTGGCTCCTTTTACAGCCTCAGCAACATCACTAAAAACTTTTGCGCCATCAACCCCCAGTGCTTCTGCCTTAGCGATCGTCCTGTTCCACACCTGTACTTCATCTCCTTTTCGGAGCATGGCTTTAACAAAATTTGAACCCAAGAGGCCCATCCCTAAAAATGCTTTCATGGTAGAATTTATTTATGCAATAAAGTTAGTAGGTTTTTTAGATGCGGAAAGAAAAATAAACAGCAATGATTTATTAATCGACCCAAAATAAATGTGACCGGCTAAATGAATGGAGTTTACTTTAAAAATTATTAAGGTTGAGCTGGCGCTGAAATAATTTGATTGAGGCCAATAATATGTGTTGCTTTTCCTTCCATGTTATATACAGGCTTGCCGAATCCACGAATCCAATGCACCGTGCCATCTTTCCACTTCACCTCATATTCAGATCGGTACAATCCATTTGAATCGATGGCTTGCTGTACCGCATTTTTTATTTTCAACCTGTATTCTGGAAGCATTGCGTTAAAAAGATCATCATAATTAAAGTCATCCTCTGCCTGGTAACCATAATTATTTTTCAGTTTTTCATTGGTAGTCATCTTGCCAGTCGCAAATTCTACAACAGCGTAACCCATTCCCACAACCTCAATGGCATTCATCAGCACCAGATTGGCCTCTTTTGAAAGTTTTCTTTCAATAACCTGCTCAGTAAGATCAGTAATGATAAACATAATATTATCTGGCTCATCTCCCATCCGCGTTACCGGTTGTAAAGATAGGTTGGCATATATCGTACTGGTATCACGCTCTTTTTGAATTTTAAGCATTGCCTCGGTTAAATGGTAAGGCTTTTTCCCGTGGTAAACTTTATCCAGCAACTCATCAAAATTTTCTCCGTTTACAGTGATGATGACTTTGCTTAAATCTTGTCCCATCAATTGCCCGCTTTCAGCCAAAGTACTAAGAAGTGCATCATTTGCTTGCCATATGTTTTTATCCTTTCCGGAGCAGATGCCGATTGCAACAGGTGTAAACTTGAAGAGCCTTTCGTAACTATCCAACACGCTTTCTAAAATGCTGTTTGCACGAGCAATTTCTTCTTTAAACTCAACCAGATTTCTATTTTGTGCTATAATTTCTTTGTTTGAATTTAGTAAGTTCTCCTGCTCTTGCTTTATTTTTTGCTCTTCCTGTATCGTATGGCGCAATATCACTTTCTCCATTACAACTTTAGCTAATCCTAAAAGAATTTCCTTTTGTGTTTCTCCAAAATCATGCGAATTATGATCCATAATAGAAAGCGTTCCAATGATGTGACCTTCAAAAGTGATGATTGGAGCTGCAGCGTAAAACTGTAAATCCTGTTTATTGGAAACGTTTAATGCTGTAATTGAATTAATATCTTCAATTATAGTAACCTCCTGTGTTTTAATCGCTTCATTAAATAAACTCTGGTTTCGAATTTCAGATATCTCGTTTCCATAACCCATGCTTGATTTATGATGAATTTTATTTTCATCTATAAATGATATCAAAGCAATTGGCACTTCAAATATTAAACCAGCCAAGGCAGTCAGATCATCGAATGACTTTTCGGGCGGAGTATTGAAAATATTATAGCACTTTAATGCCGCCAACCTCGCACGTTCTTCAGGATAATTTACACTATATTCTTTCATTTTGTTGCTCGTTAATCAAAAATAGTTGTAAGGATAATACAACACTAAATAATTAAAGGTGTTTTCAAAAAAAACAATATATAATCAGTCTGAATTGAAAGAGAGTAAAACGACTATAAGCGATAAGCTTAGCACAAATTTTCTTTATTAAATACTAATTACGTCCATAAAAGATAACAAATTTAAAACAGCTTTTCTGTTGGCTGGTGCTTTCATTTGTATAGGAATTAAAGTAGCACTTGCCTTTTTATAACTACCACATCAAGCTTGATAATCAGCCATAAAAGTTTTAATTTAGTTTATTGATAAGTGGATTTTTCAGAAAATTCCCAAGAACATTATTTAGCTCAACAAGAATTGCAAAAATGAAATATCTATTGATCATATTATTTTCACTTTCCTTCAGAGCATTTGCTCAAAGGATTGATGTACTGATAATTGGTGTATCACATAATTATGCCAATTACCCCAAGCAAGATTTTTCAGATATCTACCGCAAAATCGAAAAATTTAAGCCGAATGCATTTTTTGGAGAATTTTTAAGTAAGGAAGATGAGCAGAATGTGATGGATTACTGGTGCAAAAAGGACAATTTAAACCGGATCAATATCCTCAAAAAGAATAAAGATATTCACACAAAAAAACTTTCCAAAACTATTGATAGCTTAAAAAAACTTTGCATTCAATATCCTGAAAACTACTCTTTTAAAACTGATTTAGCTCACGCTTACTACCTCAATCAAGATGTTTCAAATGCCCATTATCAATATTGGAAAGTGATGAATCACTTAAAGAATATTCCTGATGAAAAACTACAGATCTATGTTGATCAGTTGCTGAGTCCGGCTTTGGATACAACAGGAAGAAGCATGAAACGATTAAAGACATCCGAATACGCATTAATTGCTTTTCCTATGATGCAAAAAATGGGTATTAAAGAATTATTACCGATGGATTGTCAAGACTTTGATTTGAACTGGGGAGCATCCTGGGCGGCATTTGATGCCAAGTTCGAAACATTTAGAAAAGATACCACTGCAGCTTTTAAAAGAGAACTGAAAAAAAAGTTAGCGAAAATAAATCAGGGATTCGCAAAGTATGATAGTGTCGAGAAATCATCGCCAAAAGTAACGGATTGGCTGAATACTAATGAAGCGTCGTTAATTTCTGCGTCAGGAGATTTCTATCTTCCTGAAATGTATGATATGAAAAACTTCCCCAAAGAAGAAATGCTTTCCAAAATTCATTGGTGGATAATGAGAAACGAGGGAATGTGTAACAATGTGCTTAATTCGGCAAAAAAAATGGGCCACAAAAAAGTGGTGGTAATTGCCGGAGCAAATCATCGGAAATATATGCAAGACATATTTGAAAAGATGCCCGGTGTAAAAGTGAGGAACATCAATCAAATCGATTAGTGAAATAAATACCACATCATCAATTGATTTCCAAAAGTGTTTCTGTTAAAAGAAGTAATTTTAATCTACCTTAAATTAATTTGGATTATAAATAAGGATTTACTTTCCTAACAGAAATTATAATATATTGTTAATCAATATTTTGATAACTTTCATGACCAAACACCAAACATCAAAAACCAATGCAACTAACTGATAATCAATAATATTCAATTATTACACATGAAAATAGCGATAAAAAAAGAGCAAAACTATGAATGTTTAGGGCTATAGTAAATATTTAAATCACAAATAATCAATAACTGGCAAAACCAATCTAGCTGACCCCTTTCAGCCAAATCGCAAGATAATTAATGATTTAATTCAAATGTAATTTTCGGTGGTATGGGGTCAACAGGTTGCGGTTTGTCCACCTGAGCTTTGTAGAGATGATATCTTATCAATCAATACATGTTCGAACCTTGAAGATCAGATTTAGCAGCATCAGCCCATATACTGGACTCACAGCAATATCTGTATATTTTAATGAAGATGTTTAGCTAATTCGGACCAAACTGATCGATAATTTGACTTTTCAAAACGTCTTCATTTCCCTTCCCTATGAACACTGTCCCTGAAATCCCCAAACAATCTGCAAAGCAGGCATATTAAGTAATCATAAATTCTTTTGAATTAAAAGTTCATCTATTTCTTCATTAAATGCATGCACAAAATCAATGTAATATTTTCCGGTTGCAGGCCCGCTATAACCGGTATGGATTTGAGCAACCTCGCCTTTTTTATTGATGATGATCATCGTAGGAAATGAAAGGAAATTGTTAAGCCCCGGAAGTGACTCAGCAACTTGCTTTTTATCAGGTTTACCAGCAATCACCTGATCATATTGAATGTCAAACTTATCACGAAACCTGCCCAATGCCTTTTTTAAATAAGCCGAATCAAGCTGACGCTCGTAGTGGATACCAACAACCTCTACGCCACGGTTGCGGTTCTCTTTATACCATGGCGCAATGAATGATGCTTCATCTACACAATTAGGGCACCAAGTACCAGTAATGGTTAAGATTACTACTTTGTTCTTAAATTTCTCATCAGTCAATGATATTTTTCTTCCATCTACATCGGGAAGAGAAAACTCCAGTGTTTTATATCCTTCTTTCAAAAAGGTTAGTTTAGTAGCATCAGGAAGAGCTGCATTGTCATTTTGTTTTCCGGTAAAAGGCATGTTTCCTCTGGCACTTACTACTTCACCCGCAATTGTTCCATCTTTTAAGAAGATGCCCTTGTAGTAAGAAGGACTGGAACCTATAAAGCCCGAAAGATAAAATTGATTGCCATCTATGCTGCCTTCAAGGTAACGGGAATCGCCGGTGATACGCAGAAAAGTACCTGTAATTTTGTTACCTACCTGCTTAAAAAGTCCAACCGCGTTTTCATTTTTGCCATCTTGCGATTTAAATACGATATCATACTTCCCTGAAAAATCTGCATCAGGCGCCGAACCATTCGTTTTGAAGCGATATTGATTCGCTTTGCTGGCAGATAGAAACAACGGTTTTCCAGATCCATCCTGTTTTTTTAATACACCAACAAGTGAATCCTTTTGGATTTTAAAAGCAAGAACATTGTCGAACTGATCCAGGTTTATCAATAACGAATCACCTTTCTGTTTAACAAATCCGCCGTCAAAGCTTTCCTCGGCATTTATAAAACTAAGGTAAGGCTGCTCATCGTTTTTATTTTTGATTTCAAAATTGAAAGGCACCTCAACGCCTGGCTTGAGACTAAAAACACCTCTCCAGATGCCAGTTGCCTGAAAGGAATTTCTAGATTTTATATGCTCTTTTTTATTTTCATGTTTTACCTGGGCTGCAACTTTCTGTGTAAAAAGTCCGGCTATAAGTACTGCGATATATTTTATTTTCATGGGATGATAATCAACTACAAAGGCAAATGTAGCCATGATTTATGTTAAGAAAAAAATATTTCAATAAAATCTATAGAATTACTAGACAATATGATTTTTATATTATCTTTGCGCCAGTTATTTTAAAATACTTATCAAGAAAGGTGGAGGGAATGGCCCTGTGAAACCTTAGCAACCAACTTTTAGGTACGGTGCTAATTCCATCCCGGAATGTCTGGGGTAGTTAAGTCAGTTGAAGGCCAAATCATTATTGATGATATATAAGAGCACTCCTGATTTATGGGAGTGCTTTTTTTATAGGGTGAACTTCACAATTGATAAGTATTGATCCAGTAGAAAGAAAAATTAAATGAAAAAAAACTACGAGCAAAAATTAAATCAATTCAACAGTTTTAACATGTATTGGCGGGGCCACATG
>SEDB01000651.1 GCA_004210715.1 Pedobacter sp. | reverse complement strand
TTCTCGTTAATTGCCATGGTATTCTTCTCCTATTTTAGTTAGGGATATAACAACTGCAAGAGCGTATGGTTTTCCAGAGCGCTAAAATTTCTGAGTATGGGCAACAGTTAAACGGCCAAAAAATTGAAGTTTTCCAGAAGCGCAATAAAATCCTCAACAAAAATCAACAGGGACAATTTACCAGTTTTAATTTTGTTGGGCAAAAAGCCAAAATACTTTTTAAAAGCATTGGTAAAGTGAGTGGCATGCTTATAACCCATTTTTTTTGAAGTCTCGGCTACAGTAATGTCCTCATCAATTAACATCGTTCTTGCTTGTTCCATTTTATGCTGATTAAGATAGGCGTAAACTGTTTTACCGAATACCGCTTTGAAATCGCGTTTTAAATTAAATTCATTTGTACCCACTAAGTGTGCGAGTGCCCTTAAAGATAATTGTTCACCTGTTTGAGCAATGAGAATTTCACGGGCTTGATGCATGCGATCAACCTCAGTCTTTTTAAGTACCACTCCCATTTCGCTAGTCTGCATTTGTTCAAACTGGGCAATCTGTAAGGCAAAAAGTTCAATTGCTTTCGATTCCAATAGTAACTCATCTGAAAACGCACTTTGCGAAGAATTGCCCAGACGTTGCAGTATGGCACTGATCTCTGGAGTAATCTGCATGTTAACATCTGCTAGCATCAATGGTTTTTCGAGTTTATCCTCAAGAAACAACCTTTTGTATGCTTGGTGATCGCCCGGCAAAAACCGATCTAAAAAAGCAGAACTGATGTTGATGCAGATAATATCATCAGATGCATTAACCAGTAGGCGGCTAGATTTAAAAGGAATACGGCAAATATTATGTTCTAAACGTTCAATCTCAGCAATAACCTCGTCTGATCCTGACTTGCTAATTCCAAAACTAGAAACTCCCTGTTGCGTTGTTATTTCTTCCGATTGCGTCATATTCAGATTTTATCTTTGCGCAAAGTTATTCTTATTAAGACCTATTCTAAAGAACAACTTAAAAAAGTTACAAACTAATCAATGAAGCAAGCCTTACTCTCTGTCATTATTATCTGTTTCAACTTTGTTGCCTTTGCACAAATAGCTACCCTATCAGGCAGAATTACCAATATCAACGGACAAGCGATGGATGGGGCTACTGTGAGCATCAAAGAACTCCATCGCAATACTATGACCGATGAAAAGGGAAGATATGAGTTCAAAGGCTTGAAATTTGGTAGTTATACCATTTTAATCACTTCTGTAGTTGCTGAAACCAAAATACAAATGGTTACGATTAACACTGCAAACCAAACCTTTAATGCTAAGGTAAAAGAAAAGGTAGATCGCGATTTACAAGAAGTTAGTGTTTCAGGGAAAACGGAGAAAAGAAAAATGGAGACCAGTGGTTTTGCCATGTCTATCATCGAAACTAAAGAAGCATCGCTTAGAAACCTGACCACTAACGAACTTCTTGATCGGGCAGTTGGCGTTCGTGTTCGACAAAATGGTGGCGAGGGCGCTCCGATTGAATACAATCTCAATGGCATGTCGGGCAGTACAATCGGAATTTTTCTTGACGGCATAGAAATATCAACTTATGGTTCCTCTTTCAATCTAAATAATATTCCTCCTTCTATGATTGAGCGGATCGAGGTGTATAAAGGAGTACTTCCATCCCACTTAAGTGGAAATTATATTGGTGGTGCTATCAATGTGATCATGAAAAAGGATGCATCGGCCAACAACATTACAGCTGCAGTTTCCTACGGTTCTTTTAACACCTACAGGGCTGATATTGGTGCTTTATACCGCAATGATAAAAACGGTTTCACTGCAAGGGCTTCTGGATTTTACAGTCACTCTGATAACAATTATGAGATGTGGGGTAAGTTTTCAAAATACACTTTGCCGGGCGGTAGAATTGTAAGAAACTATCGCATTAAACGCCCTAACGA
>SEDB01000650.1 GCA_004210715.1 Pedobacter sp. | reverse complement strand
GCCGAGCAGTTTTTAAACAACAACTGGCAAAACAATAAGTTGCTCAGCAATCAGTTTGTGTACGATGAAAATGTAAATGCGGCTTACGTTAACTTTAACAAGCAGTTTAAAAAAACCAGCATTCAACTGGGTTTACGGGCTGAGCAAACTACATCAAAAGGAAATTCGATTACTACCAATAAGGTGATTGAGCGGGAGTATTTAAATTTCTTCCCGAGTGTATTTGTTAACCAGACTTTGGATAAAAATAACGACATCAGTCTTTCGTACAGTCGCCGGATTGACCGCCCGAGCTATGATGCGCTAAACCCTTTTGTTTATTTCCTGGATCAATACACTTATAGCCAGGGAAATCCCTTTTTGAATCCTCAATACACGAATAATTTTGAGTTTACTTATTTGCTGAAAAAGAAATATTCGGTAACCTTAAATTATAGCAGAACGATTGACGTAATTACAGAAGTAATTTTGCCTGATAACGAAAAACAGGCTTTGTATCAAACCAATCAGAATATTGCTACACAAAATGCGTATTCAATGGTGATTAATGTACCGGTAAGTTTAACGAAATGGTGGAGCAGCAACAACAACCTGAATTTATTTCATATTGGTTTTAAAGCGCCAGATATTGCCGGGCAAAAGCTGGATAACAAAAGCACTTCATTTCAATTTAAATCACAGCACAGCTTTAAAATCCAGCCTGGTTTATCAGCTGAATTAAATTTTAGCTATGATAGTCCGGTTACTTTTGGCGTAATGGAAATTGGAACGCGTTATGGATTTGATGCAGGGGTTAGCAAATCGCTACTAAATAAAAAAGCAAGTTTGAAGCTTGCTGCAAATGATATTTTCAATACGCAGATTAACAATATTAACAGTGCATTTCCTGGTTTGTATTACACGCTATACGGTGTTAACGATAGACAATATGTGAGTTTAACATTTACTTATCGTTTTGGCAAAAATGAAATTAAGCCTGCCCGCAACAGGAGCACAGGTTTAGAGGCCGAGCAGGGAAGAATGAAAAATTAGACTGATACAGTTACGAGCCACCAACTAATCATTGGTGGCTTTTTTGTGGAATGTAGTGAATGGTTTCATCATAAATTTGAAAACAAAATACAAAGCATTAACTTCATGCCATGGAAACCGATTTAATCATTTCAGCGATTGATGCATTACA
>SEDB01000649.1 GCA_004210715.1 Pedobacter sp. | reverse complement strand
AAAGATTCAACAATAGTATGGAAAGCAAGTAGAAATATTTCTTCATGTATCCTAAACGTAGAAATGATGGAAGTTGTTTGATTTTACTATCCGTCATTGCGAGAAACGAAGCAATCCTTTGTGTTCGATATGTAAACTAGACTTGTAAGATTACTTCGTCTCTCGCAATGACAACCGTTTATACATGGCTCTTTAGATTGATTGCAATTACGGTGCTAATTTTTAGCCTTACGTTTTAAACTTTCTGCTTTAGTCTCTTAGCTCTCAACACAAATAAGTTTTATTGATGGTTGGTAAAGTATAATTTACTATTTAAAGTTACCAGACAAATGAACTTCTGAAATAAACTAAGGATGAAATTCCACCCTAACAATGTCGCCAAGATGTAAACCGAGCAAACCACTTGCTTTTCCTTTATTAATGGCAATTTCGAGGTGATTACTAATTCCAAACAAACAAAGTTTTTCACCCTCTTGTACTTCGTTATAGTGCCAGCTTAGTTGGGTAATAGTTTCACTTTTTCTAAAGTATAAAGTGAAGTCACGGTTTTTCTGAATTCTAGTAAAAAGATCTTTCGTGATATTTGTAATTACATTACAGAAAGTATCAATATAAACAACACTTCCACGGATGATATCTTTTTCAATAACAGGGTGTAAAAGCATCTTTTGCTCAATCTCTGCTACAGGTAATCCAATATCTTTTAATCGACCGCCTTTGGCTAAATGTGTGGCTGCTTTTACAAAAATATCTACTAAGGGGAAATGAAGGTATTTCAAATCCTGCATAATATTTAATTCTACAACATCATCAGGAACATCATCAAATAATAAAGAAAAAATACCGTTATCCGCACCTACAAAATAATGATCCCGATGTTTAATAGCAATATATTTAGTGTTTTCACTGTAAACAGAATCAATGCCAATTAAGTGTACCGTATTTTTCGGAAAGTATGGATAAGCATTCTTTAGAACGAATGCAGCGTAGGAAATATTAAAGGAAGGAACCTCATGGGTAATATCAACTAAATTAACATTAGGCATAAGACTCAACAGACTACCTTTAAGAGCACTCTGGTAAAAATCTTTCGAACCTAAATCTGTTGTTAAAGTAATTATCCCCATTAAAAATTCATTATTATTGCTTATTCTTGTGTAGAGGCATAAGCGTCTGCAAATATTCAAATT
>SEDB01000648.1 GCA_004210715.1 Pedobacter sp. | reverse complement strand
ATAGATATCTCTTTACCTTTGCTTCACTAACTAACTTATTGTTATGAGCAAAAAGAAACTGCATGCGCCAGATTTAGGCTATTTAAATCTAGGCGAAAACAATGCCGTAAAGTACCAATTATCCCCAATGGAACTAATTGATGAAGCCTTATTGAATAAAGAAGGCACATTAGCATCTTCAGGCGCTTTAGCTGTTGATACTGGTAAATTTACAGGGCGTTCTCCAAAAGACAGGTTTATCGTTAATGACGAAGTAACTGAAAACACAGTGTGGTGGGGCGATGTGAATATTAAGATCAGCCCAGCACATTTCGATCAGCTTTTTAATAAGATGACTGATTATCTTGCGGATAAGAAAATTTATGTCCGTGATGCCTCGGCTTGTGCGGATCCGGATTATTCGATTTCCATAAGAGTCATTACCGAAACAGCGTATCAAAATCTTTTTGCGAATAATCTTTTCATCAGACCGGAAAAAGATAGTTTAGGAGCAACGCCTGAATGGACCATCATTGCTGCGCCTGGTTTTTTAGCAAATCCATTAATTGATGGAACTCGCCAGGAAAACTTTTCGATTATCAATTTCACAAAAAAGATGATTTTAGTTGGCGGGAGTGGTTACACCGGAGAAATAAAAAAGGGAATTTTCTCTGTACTTAACTTTATTCTGCCTACTTATAGAGGTACACTTTCAATGCATTGTTCTGCAAATGTTGGAAAAGATGGAGATACTGCTATTTTCTTTGGGTTATCCGGCACTGGAAAAACAACTTTGTCTGCCGATCCGGAACGTGGATTGATTGGAGATGATGAACATGGTTGGGGTAAAGATTCCGTTTTTAATTTTGAAGGCGGTTGTTATGCGAAGTGCGTGGATTTGACGGAAGAAAAAGAACCGCAAATTTATAAGGCAATTAAATTCGGATCACTTTTGGAAAACATCAATTTCCATAATGATACAAAAGAAGTAGACTATTCAAATATTCAAAAAACAGAAAATACAAGGGTTGCTTATCCGATAGAATATATTGAAAATGCAATTTTGCCATCTGTTGCGTCCGTTCCAAAAAATATCTTCTTTTTAACGGCAGACGCTTTTGGGGTGCTTCCGCCAATTTCAAAGTTGAATGTAGAACAGGCCATGTTTCACTTCATGAGCGGTTATACCGCTAAAGTTGCAGGCACAGAAGC
>SEDB01000157.1 GCA_004210715.1 Pedobacter sp. | reverse complement strand
AAATGGACCATGATTACTTACCACCACCCTATCTATTCGACTGCAAAAGGACGTGACAATAAGGATTTTAGGGAAGTTTTTAAACCACTTTTTGATAAATACCATGTCGATTTACTGATGCAGGGACATGACCACACGTACAGCCGTGGACAAAATTTACCTACAGGAACATCTGGCAAAGTGGGCGGACCCATGTATGTGGTTTCAGTAGCCGGACCTAAAATGTACAAGGTTGATGTTGATCCAAAATGGATGGATGTTTTTGCAGAAGACACACAATTATTCCAGATCATTTCAGTGAATGGAGATGACCTTCAATATACTGCTTACAAAGCATCAGGAGAAGTTTTCGATAGTTTCAAGCTAGTCAAAAAATCAAAAGAAAAGGCTGCTGTTTTTACTGATACAAGAGAAAAAAATTAATTTCAGGATTAGCATTACAAGAAGAGCCTGTATCGTTTATCTGCTGATAAAATGATACAGGCTTTTTTACTTTATGAGGGGCTAACCTCTAAATAAATCCAAAGATCATCTACTGTATTCACCTCACCATTTACAACATCCTTTCATCCGTAAAACTATAATAACCGTAAGCGGATACTCCTCTAACAACTCCAATTTGTGATGATTCCAACTTTGGTTCAGTATCCTATAAGCCCTATGAAAGGAAGTAACCTTAGGTTTTTCCGACACTTAAATGCCGGACGATAACTGATTTCGCTTTCTGAAACTTTAAAAACTTGCTTTTCCATAATATTTAAGATTTAATTGTGGTACAGTAAAAGGTTCAGCCGCCTGAAATTCCTTTGCGTGCCGCAACTGAAACCCAAATTTGTAACAGCGGTATCCTTGCGCTTATTTAATTCACTTCACATGGTCACACCATTTATCAGCTTTTGCAAGGCAAACCATCCACTTTCCAAAAAATTCATTGATTTAATTATGTCAGAGGCTTACATACTGGACGTCAGCCGCCACGATGAGCTTACGAATGTACTTCTGGAAAGTGATGGCGCATTTTTTTTATCCTCCGGTTTGATTCGAAAATACATATTACATGAGGGTAAAGATCTTACCCTGGATTTTCTGAATGAAGAAAATCTGCTTGATGCAGACCTCTTCAGTCACCGTTATTTGGGAGCAGAAGAACTTCGTCTTCAGGCCTTGGAGGATTGCCGCCTGATCGTCATGCCACATGCACTCATCAATAAATTACTGCGCAAATGCCCTGAATCAGGCTTAGTGCTTAAAACACTTATGACTCGAAAGATATACCAGCTTAATCAGCAAGCTGCACTTTGCCGGGTACCAGATGCATCATCCCGGTATGAGTTATTCTGCAACTTGTTCAATAATTCAAAACGTATCCCGGGCAAATATCTGGCGAGTTATTTAGGCGTACGCCAGGAAACCCTTAGCAGAATAAAGGCCAATCTACAGTTGAATTGATAGAATCAATGGGGAGATCCATTAGATATACAAAGCGGGATTTATGAGTTTCACACCCAGTCTTCTGCTTAATAAAGCTATATGTCAACTTATAAAATTAGGAATACATCGGCATGACGTAAGGACTTCACTTATCTGAGCTAAGAAAAACTAAATTCATAATTGATATCATCATCTGGATCAATACCCAGTTAAGAAGGGTATCCATCCTAAATGGGAATCTAAAGCAATCTTTGCTCTAAATTTCAAATACTACCCTATGATGTTTAGGAATAGTTATTATGCGTCAAAATGGTCCCATTGCTTCAAGAATAAAAAGAATAAACGAAATACATATTAACAAGTTGAAATAAGCACAGGAGGTTTTTGTCGGAAATCACTTCGCTGCCCCCAACATTACATCAATTGTAAAAAACCTGAATTGAAGACTAGATATTAGTAATACTAAATTTCCGTTAATAATGAAAAGTTAAAAGATGGATCAAAAACTGAACAACCGATATCAAAGAACAAAAATTATCGTCATCCGCGTATCAAATAGCTTCGTACTCTGCTTCCTTAAATTGATCTCTCAAGGTTTTGAATCAATTTGTAATTATATTCGGCATCGCAGAATTTATGTTTCCTTACTCACAGTTATCGGATAATGAACTTCTTTCACTTCTAAATGAAGGGAATGAAGTTTCTTTTTCTGAAATTTACAATCGTTACTGGGAAAAAATGTATTCTTATTCGATTCGTTTAACAAAATCACAAGAAGAATCTGCAGATATTGTTCAAGAGATATTTATTTCTTTATGGAACCGAAGATTAGATCTAGCAATCAAAGGAAGTCTGGCTTCATATCTGATCAAAAGCGCAAGAAACTTAAGTCTCCGCTACATTGAGCGGAATATTCACCTGACTGACTTTGCCGAAAAAATTAGTGAATTTACTGCCGATACTAGCCTAAATATTGAAGAAAGTATTTCTATTAAAGAACTGGAAAAGCAAATTGAGCTTGGAATCAAAAAACTTCCTAAAAAAATGAAGGAAGTTTATATTTTAAGCCGTGATGAGCAATTATCATATAGGGAAATAGCCACAAAATTAGAAATTAGTGAAGGAACTGTAAAAAAACAGATTCATAATTCATTAAAAATTATTGCCGAGTCTTTAAATGGTAAGCTTTCTTTAGCGATAACCGCATTGTTTATTCAACTTTTGAAATAAAAATCCATCTAGCTGATTTTTTTTTAAAATAAATCTACCACCAAAGAACTTTTTTTGGAATACATATTATATCATCCCTACATTTTTTTTGAAGACTATGAAAAACCGTCACATTAGAACATTATTGAAAAAATATCTGGATGGGAAGACCAGTGCGAAGGAAAATTATTTACTCGATTCTTTCATAGAAGACCAATTGTTGTCAAATTCATGGGATATCTCAGCGGAGGAAAAAAAAATACTTGGTGCAGATTTAAAAAATAAAATTGATCAAAAACTATCAGTTGACGGAAGTTATAGCTTAAAGAATAAAAATCTGTCAAATGAAAAAGGGAGAAAATTATGGCCAATTATTGCCGTTGCAGCAATGATTACCATCATTAGCTTAACGGCGCTCTATTTTATCAGAATAAGAAAACAAGAGTCTGAAGCAAAGTTTACAACTGATATCAAACCTGGTAAGAATCAAGCGTTGCTAACTTTAGCCGATGGAAGAAAAATTAATCTCTCTACCAGTATTAATGGAGAACTGGCCAATGTTGACGGAATAAGTGTAAAAAAGACCGAGCACGGCGAACTGGTTTTTTCCATTGCAAAATCCATTTATTCGAAAAAGCCAAATCAGCGGAATATGTTAGAAACTCCTTTAGGTGGCCAGTACAAGGTGAACTTAGCTGATGGAACCCAAGTGTGGCTGAACGCCGGAACGACGTTAAAATTCCCCAACCAATTTAACGGATCGAGACGTACAGTGGAACTAGATGGTGAAGCTTATTTCGAAGTAGCAAAAGATCATGCCCACCCATTTTGGGTTAAAAGCGGTTCACAAAATGTTGAAGTTTTAGGAACTCATTTTAATATAAACAATTACAGGAACGAGCCACACATTAAAACGACTCTTCTTGAAGGCTCCATCAAACTAGATAACGGCTACATTCAAAAATTAATTGAACCGGGAGAACAGGCCACCTTAACTGGTAACGCGTTTGAAGTAAAGTCCGTTGATCCTGCCCTGGCTGTAGACTGGAAAAACGGAGAGTTCCGCTTTAAGAATGAAAATCTCAAAAGCATTTTTCGTAAGCTCTCCAGGTGGTATGATGTTGACTTTATCATAGAAAACCGCAGCACGCAGCTGCCAAATTTCACCGGTTCAGTGTCTCGTTTCGATCAGATATCAGTGATACTCAAAATGCTGGAAGAAACGGGTAATGTGAAATTCCATATCAACGGAAA
The DNA here is from genome assembly GCA_004210715.1 of Pedobacter sp. Lineage (GTDB taxonomy): Bacteria > Bacteroidota > Bacteroidia > Sphingobacteriales > Sphingobacteriaceae > Pedobacter. The sequence goes on along the minus strand of SEDB01000157.1, from coordinate 5,346 downwards.
GGTCATTACCGTAAAATAACAAGATAACTTTAGGACTAACCAACCTAAATACCAATACATTAATCAACTAAATAAACCAAAACATGAAAAAAGAAGTACCTCCACCGCGTTAACGAATCAAAAGGTTTAGAAGAAAAAACCATGAACGTGTTACCAGCACGTCCATGGCAAATATCTGAGTTAACCCTATAAAAACAAATTACAAGATCCATTTACGCATTAACCCAAACAAACGAAAATATGAATTTTAATTCCTTTAACCAAGGAAGGCATTTGATGCGCCTACCAAAAAAAATCATGCTTATCATGAAGCTTACCCTTGTTTTCATGGCCACCATCATCTTAAATGTTAGCGCTAGCAGCTACGCACAGAAACTTACCCTTTATGGAAAAAGCGTGAAGATAGATCAATTGTTCAAAGAAGTAGAGAAACAAACACATTACCGAATTCTATATGCGACGAATATTCTTGATGATGCTGCGACGGTAAATGTAAATTTTAGAAATGCGCCACTAGATCAGGTACTTAACTATGTCCTGAAAAACAAATCTTTAACCTATACCATTGAACGTAATACCATACTAATTAAAAAGGCTGAACCTTCTTTTTTTGATCAGATCACCGCTGTTTTTTCCAGCGGAAGATTTAATGGGAGAATTGTTGATGAGAATAAAAATCCCCTTGTCGGCGCAACAATTACAGTGAAAGGAACCAAAAGATATGCAATAACGGGTTCAACAGGTTCTTTCGTACTTGACCTGGAAGAAAACGATGTATTGGTGATCTCCTATATTGGCTATGAAACAAAAGAACTCCGGATATCACAAAGCATCTTACAGAGTGGGGTGGCTAGTCTGCTTGACATCAGTTTAAATGTTTCTGCAGCTGCCTTGGATCAAGTTCAGGTTATTGGCTACGGAACCACCACAAAAAGAAACAATACCGGGTCGGTAAGTTCCATTACTGCTGAAGATATTGGTAAACAAACTATAGAAAACCCCTTATTAGCCTTACAAGGCAGGATATCTGGTATTCAGATTACTCAGGACAATGGCCTGCCGGGAGCTGGCGTAAGGATGAATATCCGGGGAGCATTTTCTGGATTATCAGGTGCCGGATTCATTCCGCTTTACGTGATTGATGGAGTACCTTTTACGCTTTTCAATGGCGCCCAGCCCGCCTCAGATAACCTTAATGCCAATGGATTTTCTTCGGCAAATGGTGCGGTAAGTCCCTTTAGTATGATTGCCCCGGAAGATATCGAGCGCATTGATATCCTCAAAGATGCCGATGCGACTGCAATTTATGGTTCACGCGGCTCAAACGGAGTTGTACTTATTACAACAAAAAAAGGAAATAAAGGTAAAACCGCCTATAATTTTAATCTCAATAGCGGGGTTTCAAATGTATCAAATTATATTCCAATGATGGATACCCAGGAATACCTCACCATGCGGAAGGCTGCTTTTGCAAAAGCCGGCGTCACACCTACCGCTGCAAATGCATTGGATTTGGTGAGCTGGGATCAGAATGCCTATACTGATTGGCAGAAATATTTTATTGGCCACACCGCACAAACCACTAATTTAACAGGCTCAGTATCCGGAGGAAATGCCCAGAATTCATTCCTTTTCTCCTCAACCTACCGCAAACAGGGCACCGTTTATGGAGGTGATTTCGGAGCGACAACTTTCTCTGGGAGGCTTAATGCAGGTCACAAAAGCGTTGATGGGAAATTCAGCATTGATGGCTCAGTGAATTATGCCTACATGAAAAATCTCCTTCCCAATACTGACTTAAGTGGTATTTATGCTCTGGCTCCTAATTACCCGCTATATAATGCCAACGGAACTGTAAACTGGACATCCACCAGCCCGCTTTCCTATGACCCTAAAAGAACCACCGCCCAAACAAGCAATTTATTCACCAATGTGAATATTTCATATAAAATACTACACAATTTACTGGTACGAGCCAATCTGGGTTATACATCCACCAGGCTCAAGCAGCAACAAATCGATCCGGCAAGTTCTCAAAACCCTGCAAACTCTCAGGTCAGTACGCTTAGGTTTGCAGATAATAATAACGACAATTACATTATTGAACCCCAAGCAGTGTACAACACCAAAATTGGCGAGGGCAATCTTGAGGCGCTGTTGGGTACGACTTTCCAGAAGACAAATGCGACAGGCATTTCCCTTACCGGAACTGGCTATAATAACGAAGCATTGCTTTACACATTAACCGGTGCCTCCGCAGTCACTACCTCCTCAAACGCTAGCAGTATTTATAAATACAACGCAGTCTTTGGCCGATTAAATTACAACTGGAAAGGCACCTACATCATAGATGGAACTTTTCGCAGAGATGGATCGTCACGCTTTGGTGCAAATAACAGGTTCGGAAATTTTGGCGCCGTAGGGGCATCCTGGATTTTTACTCAAGAAGAATTTTTGAAAAATATAACCTTCCTGAGTTTCGGTAAATTAAGGGCAAGTTACGGGATTACTGGAAACGATCAGATTCCTAATTTTCAATATCTGGGTCTTTATTCCACCTCGGGTTCCGCTTATAACTACAATGGCGCAACAACGATTATCCCATCGAACAACCAACAGATATCAGGAGATTTTATCAATATACAGGCGTTAACCCCACTACAGGGCTGGCAACTTTTCAGGATCTGAACGGCGATGGCCTGATTAGTTTTGCGGCTGACCGTTATATCGGCGATTATGGCCATCCTTATTTCGGGGGCATGAATAACAGTATTAGCTATAAAAGTCTTTCACTTGACTTTATGTTCCAATATAATCACCGCTACGGCATACTGAATTCTACGCTAGGTTTTAATCCGCCTGGAATTAATTATACCAACCAAAGTACCGCTTTGCTGGATCGCTGGACAGCAGTGGGCGATAACGCCCTTTTCCCAGCTGCTTCGGTGGTAAACGATGCATCTTATAGCAATTTAGCTTCATCAGACGTGAACTGGGGTGATGCTTCCTTTCTTAAACTAAAAACGGTAAGCCTGAACTATAATTTCCCCAAGGCATTGACCAGCAAATTGAAGCTATCCAATCTCAGTGTTTACATTCAAGGACAGAACCTTTACACTTGGGCCAAGCAGAAGTATACTTACGATCCTGAATCTACCGTACCTGGTACAGGTCCGGGACTTGGGACAGGTCAATACATCGCAGCACCGCAGCTGCGTACAATCGTATTTGGTTTAAACTGTTCATTTTAATTAATAGCGTTATGAAAATTAATATTATCCCATTCAAAAATATAGTGCTGCCGGCTTTGCTTATCCTTTCTTTTGCCTCTTGCAAGAAGTTTGTTGAAGCAGACCTAGCCACCAATCTGATTTCAAAGGAAGATGCCTTTGCAACCGATGCTTCGGCGACAAGTGCCACTTTATCTCTTTATTCTTATTTCCCTACCATTCAGGCGATTCAATACCAGAGCTGGTTGGGAGGCTTATCTTCTGATGAGCTCCAAAACACCACGGCTAATGCAGAGCTAATACAATATTCACAGAATGTGATTGCAACCACTAATTCTTTTTATCAGTTTATCTGGAATTATCCCTACCAAGTGATCAGAGAGTCTAACTTAATCATTGACGGAGTGAATAGATCTACTGGGATTTCCCCGGCAGTAAGAAGCCAGCTGACTGGTGAGGCCAAATTTTTCAGGGCATTGATGTACTTCAACATGGTAAATTGTTTTGGGGGCGTTCCCATTACTTCTGATGTTAGCGAATTGAACAATTCATTTACACCAAGAGCTACCGTGGCAGAGAATTATTCGTTCATTATTGCAGACCTGAGAGATGCACAGAATCTCTTGCCGGAAACCTATACGGGAACCGCCAGTTTGAAGGTTCGTGCCAATAAATGGGCTGCAACTGCACTACTTTCAAAAGTCTATCTCTATAACAGAGACTACGTGAATGCAGAAGCGGAAGCAAGCAAAGTAATTAGCTCAGGAACCTACACGATGGCTACTCTTGGTAACGCATTTATTACCAGCAGCCCAGAAACAATTTTACAACTGGCTACCCTATTCGGGGCTTCGAGTTTTACCTCCTATCGCACCACCAGCTCTGCCAATAATGTTGCTCCACCAGCCTATGTACTAAACAACAGTTTCACCAGGGACTTTGAACTGAATGATAACCGAAAAACATCCTGGGTGGATTCTACTACCTTCAACGCTGTAAAATACTATAGAATTAATAAATACAAAGTTCAAACAGCAACGGCAGCAACCCTTGGTAATGAGTACACAGTTTTGTTCCGTTTAGGAGAACTCTACCTGATCCGTGCTGAAGCAAGGGCACAACAGAATAACATTGCTGGTACACAAAATGATTTGAATGTAATCCGAACACGGGCAGGACTTGCCATTACGATGGCAGCCACTCAGACCGGTTTACTAGCAGCAATAGCAAGAGAAAGAAAGCTGGAGCTTTTCGGCGAATATGGAAACAGGTGGTTTGATTTAAAAAGGACAGCAACAGCAGATGCCGTTCTCGGTCCAATAAAATCTACTTATCGCTCAACGGCCCAGCTCTTCCCAATTCCTGCAGCCCAAATTTTATTAAACGCCAATTTAACCCAGAACCCAGGATATAACTAACCCTGTTTACTCATACCATTACATTCACAATCTAGCGCTGTATGAGTAAATATTAAATATGTTAATATGAAAAATAACAACACATCCATCAAAAAGATTTTTACTTTGCTTATCCTGTTGGCCGTTGGCAGTAGCCTTCAGGCGCAGGAAAAACAAACTGCCGATACAACAATTCAGTACCTTAATAGACTGATCGCTTCTAAAGACTCCACAGATAAGGCATTACTTCGAACTAAACTAGCGGATTTATCGAATGGCAAGACTGAAAAATCGGTTTTAATGGCAGCTAATTATTATTATCAGTTAGGAAACTCAAAACAGTCAGAACTGCTATATAAAGAAGTGACTTCCCGTTTCCCCTTGGGAACACAGGCAAGACAGGAAGCTTCAAAAGGTTTTCATGAATTAAAAACTGCTGCCGAGGCCGAAGCAGCCTATAAGGCTTGGATAAAAAAGTTTCCACCAGAAAGTTATGAAAACACTAAAGTTGATGACCGACTAGCCTATGATTACGTTCGGGCAATGATAGCTGGAAAATTTGCATCAGAAAAAAATGTGGCAAAGGCAAATGCCTATGCAAAAATGCTTGAGGTAGATTTCTGGAAAGGTAATGCATATTCAGGCTTAACAACTGCATTTTACAAAAATGGTGATTTGGCAAATGCTGAAATTTATGCTAAAATGGCTATGGATAACGC
>SEDB01000647.1 GCA_004210715.1 Pedobacter sp. | reverse complement strand
TGCCATAAAATTTTGCCCGTGTTTAGGTTAAAAGCAATCAATTCGCCACTTTCAAAAGGCTGAACCAACAAATCATCGCTTAGCGAAAATAAATTTCTATTTCCCTCTGGATTATATTTACTCTGGTACTGCCATTGGATTTTGTTCTGCTCCAAGTTGATGTTCATCACTTTTCCATGAGTAGAAACGATTAACGTTTCATGGTCAGCAATGGTTTTCTCTTCATTAGATTTAGTACCACAGCTCGAAAATATTAGAACACCTGTGATAGCAAATAACATTAAATTAGAATAGGTTTTCATCATAGTTATTTTGTATTGTTTTTTTATTTTGGTGGTAATTGATAATCTATCAAGCCATATTTTTTTATTAAAGTCCCGGAACCAGCATCTTTTCCGTTTATTTTTTCATAACTACCGCCTCTGCATTCGCAAGGACCAACGGGGCCAAACATGCCATAATTGTAACCTGCGGTATAACTAAAGCCCCATAGTACATAGTAGCGTTTGCCTATGTAAACAATCAGTTTATCGTTAACGTTAAAATTTTCAAATGGCATAATAACGGTTTGCAACTCTACACGGTCATTAGGCTCTGCGCTAACAACTGTATCTTTAGCCAATAATTTATTCTGCTGAAGGTAAAAGTGAATTTCCTTAAGTTCTTTCTTAGCAAAACCGCCCAGATATATCGAAAATTTTCCTTCAACATTAGTAATCGTATCACACACCTCTTTTTGCATGCGAATGGCTTCTTTCTTTTTGCTGTAGCGGTTCCATTCAAAACTGCCCCATACAAAAGCAATCAATAATAAAATCACACCAATTATTATGGCGATAAAAATTGCAATGATCTTAAAAATTTTTCTGGTTGTCATTGTCTTTGGTTTTTAATATCAGCCTGCAATTTATTCCGTTCTAAAACTCACCGGCATGGTAAAATACGACCTCACATATTTACCTTTTAGCTTAGCCGGTGTCCATCTCGGCATCCGTTTCAATACACGAATTACCTCTTCATCGCAACCGTAACCCAACTTTTGCACAATTTGAATATTGCTAATAGAACCATCAAGCTCAATGGTAAACTTTACGCGTACTGTTCCATTAACCCCCTCTTCAACAGCCTCATCGGGATATTGTATATTGTTAGCAATAAACTGCCTTGCTTTGTTTATCCCGCCAGGAAACTC
>SEDB01000007.1 GCA_004210715.1 Pedobacter sp. | reverse complement strand
GCAAAAGACAACCCCACATTAAACCGCGATTTGCAGCCCATTAAAAATAATGCGGATCGTTTGATGAATCTGGTAACCGAACTACTCGATTTCAGAAAGGCGGAAAGCGGCAAAATGGCGCTTCATGTTAGTCCCGGAGATATTGTAAAATTTTCAAAAGAGATTTTTATGGCTTTCCAGAACATGGCAATCTCTAAGCAAATCGACTTTAGTTTTCAATCCGAAAAAAGTCAGCTGGAATTGTATTTTGATAAAGTGCAAATGGAAAAGGTGTTATTCAACTTACTTTCAAATGCTTTTAAGTTCACACCGAATGGCGGAAAAATCAGTTTAGAAATTACTCTGAAAAATGATATTGCAACGATTAAAGTTTGTGATAATGGAAAAGGAATTCCCTTGGAAAACCAAAATAACTTATTCAATAATTTCTATCAAGCGAATGCCAATATTCCTATTGGCACAGGTTTAGGGTTATCTTTTTCAAAAAGCATTGTCGAGTTACACCAAGGTAAAATCGCATTTCAAAGTTCACCAGCGAGTGCTGATCAAAATGGCTACACCTGTTTCAGTGTCAATTTGAAAATCGGAAAAGAACATTTTAACGCTTCAGATTTTATTGCAGATTATGTTTATTGCGATGACGTAATCAATTACAATTCACCAAAAGCTGTAGAACCTCAAATATTTGAAATAGCACCGGCTGATCCAGAGAAAAAAAGATATAGTATTTTGTTAGTGGAGGATAATGAAGATGTTCGAACTTTTATTAAAAACGCCTTAACAGCAGATTACAATATTCAGGAGCGTGAAAATGGAATGGACGGTTTGGAAAGTGCCATTGAACTCATTCCAGATTTGATTATCAGCGATGTGATGATGCCAGTGATGGATGGCCTGGAACTTTGCCGCAGAGTAAAAACCGACGAAAGAACAAGCCATATTCCTGTAATTTTGTTAACCGCAAGGTCAGCTTATGTTCATCAAATTAATGGTTTTGAAAACGGTGCCGATGCTTACCTCATGAAGCCTTTTAACTTGAAGATGTTGGAATTAAATATCAAAAACACACTAAAGGCAAGGGAAACCATCAAGCATAAATTTGCTCAGGTGATTACGCTTGAGCCTACCAATCTGGTCATCAATAAAACGGAAGAAGGTTTTCTGACGAAGATTATGCAGATTATTGAAACCCATATTTCCGATCCTGAATTCGATGTGCCTACCCTATCGGCAGAAATTGGCATGAGCCAGCCTGTCCTTTATAAAAAAATCAGGGCACTTACTGACCTTTCGGTAAACGACTTCATTAAATCATTGAGAATTAAACGGGCTGCTCAATTGCTCAAACAAAATACTGGAAATATCGCCGAAGTGGCTTATGCTGTAGGTTTTAACGACCGAAAATATTTTAGCCTGGAGTTTAAGAAACATTTTGGCAAAACGCCAAGTGAATTTATACAGACTGAAAAAATCGTTTAGGCGGAGAACAATAGCATATTTGATCAACAAAACAATAATCTACTAAATCCATAGATTTAATTGTAATTATAGATTTTATTTTTACATTTGCTGACGATAACCCTAACAAAAAACAAAAGTCATGTCAACTCCCACCATTAGCTACCATCCTACTGATGTGAAAAATACCCAAAATTTTTCGATGCAAATGATGATGTGTTGCTGTTGCAATGAATAACTAATACCCTTAGTTAATGTCCGCTCGGTCAAATCAATTAAATTGATTTTGCAAATCTCTTTTAAGAAACATTAAATTTTTCAAATTGAAAAAATTATACTTAGGCATAGTTGTGTTTTCATCGTTGATCGCTTGTAAGCAAAAGCAGGATGCTAAAGCTACGTCGAACACAAAAAATGAGTTCGACAAAAAAGTAGCTATCTGCTGTGAATCAAACATTCCATCTAGATTTAAACCCACCTCCAATTCAACTGGTAATGCTAGTGTAACAGTAGCTAGCCACAAAAATATGGTATGGATTCCTGAGGGCGATTTTCAAATGGGTGGAGATAACAAACAAGCCTCGGCAGATGAATTTCCAAAGCACCGTGTGAAGGTAAAAGGTTTTTGGATTGATCAAACCGAAGTAACAAACAAGCAATTTGCTGCTTTCATAGCCGCTACTAAATATAAAACCACAGCAGAAAGAAAACCAGATTGGGAACAACTCAAACACCAGGTTCCACCCGGAACACCTAAACCACCGGATAGCATTTTGGTTGCGGCATCATTGGTTTTTAAGCCAGCTAAAGCCCAGGTTGATTTGAATAATTATACCCAATGGTGGACCTGGCAGAAAGGTGCAGATTGGAAACATCCGAATGGACCAAAAAGCAACTTAAACGGAAAAGAAAATTATCCGGTAGTTCATATTTCTTTTGAGGATGCTTTGGCTTATTGCAAATGGGCCGGAAAAAGATTACCCACCGAAGCTGAATGGGAATGGGCCGCCAGAGGCGGGTTGAAAAACAACATTTATCCATGGGGAAACGAATCTGTGAACACCGGAAAACCTAAAGCAAATAGCTGGCAGGGAAGTTTTCCATATAAAAATACTTTAACCGACAGTTTTTACCTTAGCGCTCCAGTAAAATCATTTCTACCGAATGGATATGGATTATACGATATGGCAGGCAATGTTTGGGAATGGTGTTCTGATTTTTACGATAGCAATTACTACAAAACCATAAATGATCCAAATGGTGTAGATAATCCAAAAGGTCCGGGCACATCAAACGATCCTGATGAACCTTATGCAGTGAAACACGTGGTAAGAGGCGGCTCATTTTTGTGCAATGACAGTTATTGTTCTGGCTATCGTGTAGCCCGAAGAATGAAAACAACAGAAGATAGCAGTATGGAACACCTCGGTTTTAGATGTGTTGCCGATAAATAGATTTAAAAAGGAGGACAAACGAAAAAAAACTTACAAAACAATCAATAAAAAAAGAGGAATGCAGTGCATCCCTCTCAGGTTCAAATTAATGAAACAGGCATTCAATTGGCGTTGGCGCCTGTTCCAACCGATAAAATAAACCCATTAAAGATATGCAAATAAATGAAAAGGTTGTGACGACCTTTCAATCTGTGCTACAAAATAGTTTACAAAAACTAAGGCATAGATTTAAAAAGACGACTAAAGTTGCGTTCAGTTTACTGGTTTTTAGTCTGTATCTCACTCATGTTCAGGCTCAAATTAAAACGCAACCCTTAGTAAATTCTACCCTTACTGGCCGCGTGTTAGATGCTAAAGATAAACAGCCAATTCCGGGCGCCATTGTTCACATTGTAGGTACCACACACGAAGTAATAACCGATGATCAGGGCAGATTTAATTTTGTGACTGGTCAAAAATTTCCCTATACTCTTCAAATAAGTTATGTCGGCTACAAAAAATTAGAAGTAATTGCAACGGGCAAACACCTCGACATCCAACTCGAAGAAACCGCCAATAACCTGAACGATTTGGTGGTAGTTGGATATGGTACACAAAAGAAAAGCGATTTAACAGGATCAATTTCTACCATTTCACAAACGGCATTGAAACAACCTGTTTCGTCATTGGATCAAGCCCTGAAAGGTGCGGCAGCAGGTGTTCAGGTTACCCAAACTTCTGGTCAGCCCGGTGGCGGCGTAAGTATCCGTATCCGCGGTGGAAGTTCCATTCAAGGTGGCAATGAACCTTTATACGTTATCGATGGTTTTCCGATTTACAATAATGCTACCACTTCTGGTGTGGTTAGCGGCGCTTTGGTTAATCCATTGTCCAGCATCAATCCTTCAGATATTGAAACCATTGACATTTTGAAAGATGCATCTGCAACAGCAATTTACGGGTCTCGTGGCGCAAATGGGGTAGTCATCGTAACCACTAAAAAAGGAAAGGCCGACCGCAGTAGCATTAGCTACGAAGGCAGTTTTGGCGTTCAATCTCTCCGCAAAAAAATAGATTTATTGAATGCCCGGGAATTCGCCATTTTAAGAAATGATGCACTTTTTGATGCTACCCCAGCGAATGGTCGTTTTCAATATTTAACACAGGCACAAATTGATAATCTTGGCTCTGGAACAGATTGGCAAGATGAAGCTTTCAGATCAGCAAATGCACAAAACCACAATCTATCCATCAGTGGTGGAAGTGCTAAAACGAGATATCTATTATCTGGAAACTACTTTCAACAAGATGGAATTGTCAAAAACACCGATTTCAGCAGGTTAAGTTTTAGGGCGAATATTGATGCCAATCCGTTCGAAAAACTTAAAGTAAGTGCAAGTTTAAATTTCAGTAAATCTGATGCAAATGTGGCGCCATCGGGCATTATCAATGGTTTATTGATCATGCCTGCAACAGCAAATGTTTATCAACCGAATGGAAACTATGTACTAAGAAATCCTTTTGAAAACATTTTCGCCAATCCTATTGCATCACTTAATGAACAAATTAATAAATCGACAACCAACCGTTTATTGGGAACAGCATTTGCCGAATACACCATTATTCCAGGCTTAAATGTGAAAGTGCTTGTGGGTACCGATATCTCCAATGGCATTGAAAAAAGCTACATCCCGAGTAATATTTACGAAGGCAGTTTAACAGGTGGAACGGCCGCCAGAGGTGCGTTAAATTCTTATTCCTGGTTAAATGAAAATACTGTTACTTATAACAAATCAATAGGCAAACATAATTTTGATTTATTGGCGGGTTTTACCCAACAAGAATACCGGGTAGAAGAATTTAATGCTGGTGCACAACGCTTTGTACTCGATGATTTGAATTATAATTCGCTGCAAAGTGGTTCAACATTGGTTCGCCCCGCTTCTGATGCTTCTCAATGGATACTCCACTCCTATTTAGGTCGCGTAAATTATAATTACGACCGAAAATATTTCTTAACAGCCAGCATTCGTTCTGATGGTTCATCGAGATTTGGCGCTGGAAACAAATGGGGCTATTTCCCTTCAGCAGCATTATCGTGGAAACTGAGCAGTGAGAAATTTTTTGAGCCTTTGCTAAAAACCTTTAGCGATTTAAAATTCAGGGCGAGTTTCGGAACCACAGGTAATCTTGAAATTGGCGAATACCAGTCGCTGGCCACATTAGGCACATATACTTATATCATAGGCGGTAATATTTTAACAGGCTTTGCTCCAAATAGAATCGCGAATGATAGACTAAGCTGGGAAACCACCTACCAATACAATACAGGTTTGGATGTTGGCTTATTCAATAACCGCATCCAACTTACATTAGATGGTTATTACAAAAAAACAACCGATTTATTGTTAAACGTGGAACTACCATGGACAACAGGGCAAGCATCGGTATTGCAAAACTTTGGATCAGTGAGCAACAAAGGTTTTGAGATCGGATTAAACACCAGAAATTTAACCGAGGGCTTTATCTGGAATACCAACCTCAACTTCTCGGTGAATAGAAATAAAGTGTTAACGATAGGTAATGGCGCTTCATCGTACATTACCGGTAACTACATTATCCGCGTTGGCGAACCGTTAGGTAGCTTTTATGGAACCGCTACCGATGGAATTTTACAGCTTGGCGAAGAAAGTACCAAAGGAAAATATACGGGAAGTGCAGTGCCAAAAGCTGGAGATCGCTTATATAAAGATTTAAATGGCGATGGTACTTTTACAACAGCATTAGACAGAACCATTATTGGCAATGCACAACCCGACTTTATTTTCGGCATTACAAATACTTTTGAATGGCGGGGAATTGATCTCTCGATATTTGTGCAAGGCGCATACGGCAATCAAATTCTGAATGCCAACAAACAAACGTTAGAGCTTTTCACTGGCCAGCAGAATGCCTCGGCATCTGCTTTAGAGCGGTGGACGCCAACTAATCCAAGCCAAACCATTCCAAGAGCGAAGCTTGATCCTGCTCCTGTTTTTTCAGATCGGTTTATTGAGGATGGATCATTTTTAAGGTTGAAAAATGTGAATTTAGGCTATACCCTACCAAAGGCATTTACCCAAAAAGCCAAAATCAATAACATCTATTTCTACCTCAGTGGCCAAAATCTACTTACCTGGACAAAATATACCGGCTTTGACCCAGAAATCACTTCTGGAAGCAACGTTTCGCCGGGTACTGATTCAGGAATTTATCCCGTTTCAAGAGCTATTTACGCTGGTGTAAAAATCACTTTATAACCTGATTAGACATGAAAAGAAATAAAATATTACTCGTTTTCGCAGTTGGTCTACTCCCTTTTTTAAGCTGCAGTAAACTCGATGAAAAACCTGAGTCGTTATTGGTAACCGATCAGTTTTATCAAAATGAATCGCAAGCTACCGCAGCAGTAACGGCGGCCTACAGAAAACTTTACGACAGCGGCCAATCGCTATACAACGGATTGTTTCAAATTGGCGTGGAAATGGCAACCGATGATTATGAAGCTGGACCGCGAGCCAGAAATGCACATGTTAGAGCAATTTCTGGTTTAACCCACGACTCATCAAACGACAGAATGGAACAACTTTGGAAACAGAGTTACGATGCCATCAACGTATCAAACATCGCCATTGATAAAATCGCATTAATTACTGCCGATAAAATTAGCGTTCAGGCAAGAGCTCAATTGATTAATGAAGCCAAATTTTTAAGGGCATTACACTATTTTAATTTGGTTAGATGGTTTGGAGATGTACCATTGATCTTGAAAGAAACCACAAGCCTGGATGATGAGAGTTTATATGTTGCTAAATCTCCTGAAGCAGATATTTATGCTCAGATAATAAAAGATTTAAAAGATGCTGAAGCATTGCCAACACCTGTACAGCAGGCGGCTAAAGATCTTGGTAGGGCAACTGCCGGAAGCGCAAAAAGTCTGTTATCAAAAGTGTACCTCACACAAAAAGATTGGGCAAATGCTGCTTCAAAGAGCAAAGAGGTAATTGATAGTAAATGGTACAGCCTTTTTGAGAATTTTGCTGATGTGTTTAATGTGGCTACTAAAAACGGCAGGGAACATATTTTTTCAGCGCAATTTCAAGGCAATTCTGGCTACCAGGGCAATAGTTTGGCAAGTCGTTCAGCTTCTGCTGATGTACCCGGAATTAACGGCGACTATGCAGACGCATTGCATACCGCCGGTGGCTTATTTGCCAGCTATGCCAATGAAGATACCCGTAAAGCGGTAACATTTGTGACGCAACTCGTTAGCCCTACTGATGGCAAACTTTACACTTTCGCCCCACAATTTAACAAATATTACGATCCTGCTGTGGTGGGTAATCAAAGTCAGTCTTCTAAAAACACACCCATTATTCGCTATGCCGAGGTACTGTTAATTTATGCCGAAGCTTTAAATGAAGTGAATCGTGGTCCGAACGCTGAAGCCTATGCTGCTATCGATTTGGTTCGCCAAAGAGCCCGAATTGCAAAACTTGCCGATGTTTCCCCAGCCCTGAATGAAAGTGATTTTAGAGATGCAGTATTCCAGGAACGCAGAAAAGAGTTCGTTTACGAGTACCAACGCTGGTTTGATTTGGTTAGACGAGGTGCTGATTATTACATCGCAACGTTGAGAGCTGCAGGCAAAACACTTGCTGCCAAACGCCATCTCCACTTCCCAACGCCAGTTAGAGAAATTAACCTGAACCCAAAATTGAAACAGCACCCAGATTGGGTTGGCTATTAACAAATGGAAACCTCAATACTAAAAAGATGAAATTACAAACTAAAAAAGCAGTATTTAAAGCTGTGTTCTTAAGCATAGCTTTGGGCCTAACTTTATCTACAGGTTTTGCTCAGCAACAAAAAAAACCAAATATCATCCTTATTTTGGTTGATGATTTGGGATTTTCTGACACAGGCCCTTATGGTGCAAATGAAATTCAAACGCCCAACCTTAATGAGCTTGCACAGGGCGGATTAAAACTTAAGGAATTTTACAACAATTCCATTTGTGCACCAACACGGGCATCGGTATTAACCGGACAATACCAACACAAAGCAGGTGTAGGTTATTTCAACGTAAATCTGGGCTTACCCGCCTATCAGGGTTTCCTGAATAAAGAAAGTTTAACATTGGCTGAGGTACTACGCAATGGTGGTTATTCAACGCTAATGTCGGGCAAATGGCATGTTGGCGATGATAAAGACCAGTGGCCAAACCAACGCGGTTTCGACAAGTTCTTTGGTTTCATTGGTGGTGCCAGTAATTATTACGAAATCGGCAACCGCGATAAACCAACGGTTCCATTAATTAAAAACAATAAACCAGTTTACATTGAACCAGGGAAATACCTAACGGATGAGATTACCAATAATGCATTGGAATTCATCACTGATCAAGACAAAGAAAAGAAGCCATTTTTCTTGTATTTAGCCTTCAATGCGCCACATTGGCCATTACAAGCTTTGCCTGCAGACATTGAAAAATATAAAGAGGCCTACAAAATTGGCTGGGATTCATTGCGCAAACAACGCCATCAAAACGCAATTAAAGCAGGGGTAATTTCTGCTGATCAAAAAATTGCAGAACATGATCAGCTGGTAAGACCGTGGAGCAAATTAACTTATGATGAACAACAATATTGGCAACTTCGGCAAGCTGTTTTTGCAGCGATGATTGATCATGTGGACCAAAGCATTGGCAAACTTCGTTCGAAATTAAAAGAACTTAAAAAGGATGATAACACGCTAATCATCTTCATTTCTGATAATGGTGCGCAAGGAGGAAACGCAACCAGACCATACACGCAACGCACCACTGAAACTGTTGGTGCTCCGGGTTCTTACGAAACACAAAACAGCAACTGGTCGCAAACGGGTAACTCTCCTTTAAGAAATTATAAGGCAACACCTTACGAAGGTGGGATCAGCGCTCCATTTATCGCCTGGTATCCTGCAAAAATAAAAGCCGGAACCATTAAAAAAGGAACAGGCCATATCATCGATTTAGCACCAACTTTCTACGAATTGGCAGGCGCCAAATATCCTACAGATTTTAATGGTGTAAAAACCAATCCGCTCGCCGGCCAAAGTTTATTGCCTTTATTAACCGGAACGGCTAATGAAATTCAAAGAACGCAGCCCTTAGCCTGGGAACGTGGAGGCAATAAAGCCATCCGTGATGGCAAATGGAAATTGATTTCTATCGCTTCAAATGAAGGTAAATATGAACTGTACGATATTGAAAAAGACAGAGCTGAAAACAATGATCTCGCTGCCAAAAACCCGGAAATTGTGGCAAAACTTAAAGCAAAGTATGATGAATGGGCGAAAAGGAATGATGTTGTAGAATACGAAACATTAAGACCGAAAGCATTGGCGCAGCCAACCAGAACCGGACAATCACCCGCAACAAGAGAAAGAAGAAATTAATCAATAAACCAATTGAGATGAAAAAATCATTTTTAATATTGCTTGCTTTGACGGCTTTAAATTCCTTCACAGTAGATGCGCAAAAGAAACAACGTCCAAACATCATCCTCATTTTAGCCGATGATTTAGGTTACTCAGACCTGGGCGCTTATGGTTCTGAAATCCAAACACCCAACCTGGATAAACTGGCTAACCAGGGCATCAGGTTAAAAGAATTTTATAATAATTCCATTTGTGCGCCAACCCGTGCTTCCATACTCACCGGGCAATATCAGCACAAGGCTGGAGTAGGCTATTTCGCAAATGATTTGGGGCTGCCTGCCTACCAGGGCTATTTGAACAATGAATCATTAACCTTGGCAGAAGTGCTTAAAAACAATGGCTACACCACCCTGCTATCGGGCAAATGGCATGTTTCGGGCAAAGGACAAAGTTTACCCTGGCAACGCGGTTTTGATAGAAGTTTAATGGCCAATAATGGTAGTTATTTTGATCAGGGCGATTATAATGGGGGTAAAAAACAACCATACTTTCAGGATGGGAAACCTTATCCTTTGGAAGCTGGCAAATTTTATCAAACTGATGTAGTAACCGAGCAGGCTGTAAAATACATTGATGAGGAAGCAAAAAAAGATAAGCCATTTTTCCTTTACCTGGCTTACACAGCGCCACACTGGCCCTTACACGCCTTGCCAGAAGATATTGCCAAATATAAAGGCAAGTATGATCAAGGTTGGGATGAATTAAGAAAAACCCGTTTCGAAAAGCAGAAAGATTTGGGCATCGTTGATAAAAAGACCATTCTTTCTGTTAAAGATGACGACATATACGACTGGAGCAGGCTTTCATACGATCAACGTCACCAATGGGCAGCAAAGATGGAAGTATTTTCTGCCATGGTGGATCGAATGGACCAGGGAATTGGTAAAGTGCTAGAACAACTGAAGAAAAGTGGCGTGGATGAAAATACATTGATTGTTTTTATTTCGGATAATGGTGCGCCCGCCGAAGAAATGATTAAATGGCACAATGGCGCTACCAGAAATACAGGCCCGGTTGGCACCATTGGTTCTTACGAATCGCAAAGCAAAAACTGGTCATACGCATCAAACACTCCATTTTTAGCTTTTAAAGATTACATGTATGAAGGTGGAATCAGTTCGCCTTTTATCGCCTGGTTTCCGTCAAAAATCAAAGCCGGACAAATTAGACAAGGCACTGGACACATCATAGATTTAGCACCAACTTTTTACGAATTAGCAGGTGCTGCTTATCCAAAAAAGTTCAACCAGATTACGCCAAATACACTGCCGGGTAAAAGTTTGTTGCCTGTTTTATTTGAGAAACAAGATACCGTTCAACGCAGTGAGCCGCTATTTTGGGAGCGTGCCGGAAACCGGGCTGCCAGACTAGGCAAGTGGAAACTGGTATCGCATTGGCCAAGCTATGCCTGGGAACTTTATAACCTGGAAGATGATCGGGGGGAAACGCAAAATATAGCGGCCAAAAATCACGAGTTGGTTAGCAAACTCTCTGTTAAATATTTCGAGTGGGCAAAGAAAACTGGTGTGGTCGATTTTAAAATTCTGGAAGATAAAGAACCTCAATCGATGAAAGATTTTAGGAAAAGTAAAATTCAAGATCCAGTTTCAGGTGGTGGTTTCGGATTTTAGAAACCTTAAGAGCATGATAAAATAATATGTTAAGAGGTTGGTTAGCTCCAGCCTCTTTTTTTATATTTAAGAAATACCAAAGCAATTTACCCTCCACCCAGCAGCACAAACAATGTGAGAAGCATAATAGAAAGTAAGAACACATTAAAATAAAATTTATGCTGCATTTTTTTCTTGTAGAGTGATATCGCTTCTATGCCTAAAAACAAAACGCCAATTATAGCGAGTGCTAAAAAAGCATAAATTAACCCCAGGCCCATTGAATCTGATTTACCGCCCAAAATAATCATATAAAGCATGATGAATAAAATCGGCAATGCAAATATCCTGACCAGTAAATGTTTAATCCAATTTTTATCATTCATATTTCTATGGTTAGGCTATATTTTCCAAATACCTCAACACCTCTTCCTTTTTTCTGCTCGAAACCAGGATATTTTCTTTGTTTTCCATCTGCAAATAACCTTCACGATAGTATTTCTTTACATACTTAAAATTAACAAGAAAAGATTGATGGCATCTTAAAAAACCAAAAGGGGTAAGCAAACTTTCATATTCTTTCAAACCCTTTGAAACCACAATTTCACGTCCATCATTTAAAAAGAAGCTGGTATATCCTTTATCGCTTTTGCAAAACATAATGTTTTCGATCGCTACCACTTCAATGTACTCTACACTTTTAAGTGCAATGCGTTTACTGGCGCTCACACCTTGAGATAAATAATGCTCTTTTGCAATGGACAATTGTTGTTGTCCGAAACTTTCATGCTCCCGATGATGGTAACACTTGTTTAATGTGGTAGTTAATGATACCTCATCAATCGGTTTGAGTAAGTAGCCAAATGCACCTAAATTTAAAGCCTGGATGGCATATTGATCATATGCGGTAAGAAAAATAACCTGAAAATCGGTTATGCCAATTTCATGAAACAAATTAAAACTATCGCCATCTTTTAAGCGGATATCAGCCAGAATAATATCTGGTTTTAACGCAGGAATCTCCTTTTCGGCTACCGCTATTTCAGCAGCAAAACCCACCACCTCCAGATAATCTATTTTTTTAACAATTTGTAAAATGTGTTGCAAAATGCGGATTTCATCTTCCAAAATATATAGTTTCATATCAATCTTATTTAGTCGTTAATAATTGGGATTGTAATTTCGACATTTACACCTCTCCAGCCATGTGCTTTCTTATCTTTAACCTTAAATTCGGCATGTTGTTTATTTGATTTAAAAAGTAGTTCAAAACGTTCCTTTAAAATAATTTGGGCCAACGATTGCTTTTTTTGCTGATCTTCTTCGCTTTGTATCAGGCCACTGCCGTTATCATCTACTTCAATCAATAATAAATCATCTTTTACTTTAAAGGAAATCAGTAGCAAACCTTTATAGGCAATATTTCTGAAACCATGCTCAATTGCATTTTCAACAAAAGGTTGAATCAACATAGGAGGAATTAGCGTTTCATTCAAATCAAGCTGCTGATCTACATCAATTTGATAATCGAAAACGCCAGCATAACGCATTTGCTGAAGTTGGATGTAATTATTCAGGGAAGTTACTTCTTCGGCTATTTCAATAAAATCTTTCCTGTTCTGTTCTAAAATTCCGCGTAACAAACCAGAGAAGGATTTAAGATAACGCACCGATTCATCAATATGCCCTGAAGCGACGATACTTTGCAGATTGGCAATGGCATTGAAAATAAAGTGAGGATTTAACTGCGCCTGAAGCATTTTCTGCTCCATGATTAGTCGCTGGTTATCCGATTTTAAAAGCTTGTTCCTTTCTCTTAAACGTTGTTGACGGTAAATTACAAAAAAGAAAGAAAGTACCCCAAGAGAGATTAGGAGAATTAAAAACATCGAAGAACGTTGCTGTTTAATGATGGTTTCATTCAGCTTATTTCGCCCTTTCAATTCGGCAATATTCTGATCTTTCTTCTCCGTTTCATATTTCTCATGCATTTCTGCAACTTTTACAGCTTCAATCGCTTTATTGTTAAGCAATTCAATCTTGTGCGCAGCTTGAGCAGCTTCCAAAGCTTTGGCAAAATCGCCTTTCATTTTGTAGGCATCAATTAGCCCTTCGTAATGAACTTCTTTTTGTTTACCAGATAAATCCCGTTTCCCAAATTCAATACCTTCTTTATAATACCGGATAGCAGAATCTGGCATACCATTGCGAATAAAAGTGGTGGCCAGATTGTTGAAGGCAATATCGTTCAGGTTATCTGTTTTTTTAAGGTAATTGAAATAGTTTCGACTGGATAACAATGCCTTTGCAGGCTGGCCCTGCATACTGTAAATTTGTGCTTCATTGTCATAAGTACGGGCAAGTGCTAAACTATCACCAATTTTTATTGCTAAGCTTCTGGCCTGTAAATTATAACTTGTCATTTTTTTTAAATCTTGCAGCCTCGATGCCAACAGAAAAGAAATATCAAAATAACGCTGTTTAATTACCGGATGAAATTTAAATGGATGATTTTTAAAATAAATCGCCGCATATTCTAGTGATTTTTTTTCATTCTGATTTTGAAAATAAGCTTGTGCCAATAAATCGTAAAAACGATAGGTTAAACGGCTATGCGCCTGCTCCGCTTTCTCCAAATCTGCAAATATTTTGCTGGTTAAAGCCGATTCAACCATGGATCCGTTACCCATATTTTGAGTAAGCACTAAGCTATTTTTTAAAAACTCTACCTCATCAGTAGGTTTAGTGCCCTTCATTTTTTGATATTCAGCTAAAGCGCTATCTCTTTTCTTTTCGAAATTGTATTTTCTTCCTTTAAAATAATGATAAAAGGCATTGTTGTCTTTATCGGCTGTATTGCTCAACAGGCTATCTTCTAAAAAGATTATTTTTTTAACGGATGCGGCCGGTATAGTATCGAAAGAAATGATAAGCGATAAGTAATCCTTTTTTACCCCTGTATTTTGAGTGCCTGATTCAGCAGCTTCGGTTGAACCTTTTTTATTTCTGCAAGATGAGATAAAAAAAATACTCAAAATGGAGCAAAGTGTAAATATGGTTCTTGCATTAATAATCATGAAGGAAAGATTGGCTTACGTAAAATCTATAAATATTTTTTTTAAATATATAAATAGAAAAACGCTATTCAGAAATCAGTTGAACATTCGTTGCTTTTCAATCTATATCCGTATTGGATTGATGCTTATTTGAAAAATAATATTGATCCTACTGCCTCAGTTATCAGAAATACAAAGATAACAGACGAATGTCAGTTGATTATGATCGGTTATCGGTTGGTCCTCTTTTGCTTACATATTTCTCCTCAAATTCAAATCAGAAACAAGAAACCATCCTCTAATTTCTAAAATTATTAACCATTTACTTAAAACAAAAAAATCATGAAAAAACTATTCTTCGCATTAATATGCACCGCAATTGGTTTTAGTGCATCAGCTAATGATTTAACTTCAGGAAGATATGCAACTGAAGCTAAAATTGAAGCTGTAACAACCTATAAAAAGACTACCAGCATTGAAACTGGAAAGCTTAGTGCAGAAAAACTGGGCTTCTTTCGCAGGCAAATGAATTTCATCTTTACCGATGCCTGTGGTGATTCATATGTCGTATACGTTTCTGGTCCAAGTAGCGCATCTAACTATGACTTATGGAAAACAGCAAACATTCATTTCCGTGGAAAAGTAATGGCTGACTACTGGGGCTGCTACAGACTGTAATTTTTTGTATGCCTAATTATCAACAAAATAGTATTCAATCAAAAAAAATAAAAAAAAATTATGAAAAAAATATTAATCGCACTGGCCTTCGCCGTGTTAGGAACTGCATCATTCGCCAATGATGCTAAACCAATTAAAACTTCATCTATCATCAACAAAACAGTTGAAACAAGTTTATTACCTGCAAAAATAGTGAAGGTAAATGTCCTAAATGAAAACAGTGCCCTATTGCGCAAAGAGAAAGTTTTCATATTTCAAGATCCTTGTGGTGTTAAATGGCAAATTCACGTATTTGCCCCAGATGGCACTGATAACCTAAGCATGTTCCTGGTTGGCAATGGCCATTTTTGGCAAGGGATCGAAAATTCGTCTGACGGTTGCTACCACAACCATTAACAGTTTATTAATCAATTAAATAAGGAGGATGGTTTCTTTTAACTCATATATTATGAACAGCTATTTAAAATTTATATTACCCGTACTTTTTTTGGGCGCTTTATTTTCCTTCAAATACAAAGATACCACACAAATAGATCCACCTACTGGAATTGCATACTACCATTTTTATCATATAAAAGATAGTACCCAAACTGGCAGGTTGTATAGTGAGGATTTTATGCTCACATTCAATACCCAAAAAAGTGCTTACAGTAGCAGAACCCGTTATAAACAAGATTCAACTATGCAGGTTAAATTAGCTGCAGCAGAATTAAAAAACAGCGACGTGATTGACATGGGAACATATTCACCTGTTACCGAGGATGATGTTTACAACGATAATGGTAAGATTTCAGTTATAAAAAATAACCGTGAGCAGCGCTATTTAATCAAAGAGAATTCAGAAAAAATTAATTGGAAAATTGACAAGGAAACCAAAAATTTATTAGGCTACACTTGTCAAAAAGCCACTGGTATTTGCAAAGGGCGAAAATATACCGCCTGGTTTACAACAGATATTCCGGCAAGCTTTGGCCCATGGAAACTGCATGGTTTACCCGGATTAATTTTGGAAGCTTATGATGACCGCCACTTCATCAAATTTACGTGTACAGGATATGTCAATCAAGGTGATATGCAAAATGTTAAGCAAGTAAGTATTCCATCAGATGCAATTTCAACAACTACGAAAGAATATGAGCAAATGAAGAAAGCTCAGTCTGAGGGATTTGATATGTTCGGTATCAATAGTGGAATTACTGTTGACAAAGTAACCTCAAGTGGAGGAAACAGCAATTCTGGTCAGAAGAAAAAATTTACCATTAATTATCCTTTGGAAATAACCGACTAAACTAATCGTTTTGTTCAAAAAAATTGCCCTTTCATGTTTAGTCTTACTTTTTTGTGCGGATTCTTTATTCGCACAAAATGCCCTTTCCATAAGTGGTTCGGTAAAGGATAGTATCGGTAATCCTATTGCTTCAGCATCAATAGCTGTTGTTAACCAAAATGGAGCAGGAATAACTTTTAGTACAACAAACGACAAGGGATTGTTTAAATGTGACTTTCAAAGCAGTAATGAAAGTTATGCCATTAAAGTAACGGCGATGGGCTTTCAACAATTTACCCAAGCTTTTCCGCAAAAAAACGAGTATAATCTTTCGATTATACTTAAACAAACTGCTTTTAAATTAAATGAAGTCACGGTAAAATCTAATGCTAAAATCAGTCTCTCCAGTGATACCCTGAAATACAATGTGAAAGGTTTCCAGGAATCAAACGATCGGGTAATTGGTGATGTCATAAACCGCCTACCAGGGATTCAGGTTGATGAAAACGGGGCCATCACTTACAACGGCAAACGCATTACCAACGTATATATCGATGGCGATAACCTATTGGATGGCAGATATAAAATGGCCACCAATAATGTTCCTGTGGATGCTGTAGAACAGGTGCAAGTAATAGAACGCGACCAACCGATAAAGGCTTTGAACGGTTATGTGAGCAGCAATAATGTTTCGCTTAACATTAAACTTACCGATAGTGCCCGCACTATGAGTGTAAATACAGGCTATGTTGGTGCCGGAAACAAAGCTTATACAGGTGAGCTTAATAATCTGATTTTTAATAAAAAAATCAAGGCGATAAATACCTTTAAAACCAACAACATTGGCGAAAACCTCGAAGCAGAACAGGCCAGCCTAGGCGCATCGTTTAACAATGAAATGGCACTGAAAATACCGCAAACTTTTCTATCCATGGAAAGTGAAAACCTGCCAAATATGAAGGAGAAGTATTATTTATTAAATAATGACAACTCCGGTAGTCTGAATGCTTTGGTAAAACTGAAGGCCGATTGGGGTTTACGCCTTAATTTATCGACACTGCAATTAAAAAGAAAATACAAATACAATAATGCAGTGAGTTATTTCCTCGGCAATGCCGATACCATTCGATATAATGAAACGCAAGATAACGTGTACAAACTCAATCAATGGCATGCGGAGGCACAGTTAGAAAAAAACGGTAAATCCATTTATGTAAAATCTACCACTAAGTTCGAAATACCAAAGTGGGATCGTAATGGAAATACATCGCAAAATGAACAAAATTTCGGACAAAGTCAACCCACTCATCAATTATCATTAAGCAATGAAATGAACCTGGTTAAAGCTTTAGGTGTAAATAACATTCTGCAATACAATGGTTTGGTACAATATTTCAAAGTAAATGAAAACCTTCAGATAACGCCAGGCGTTCAGGAAGATATTGTAAACGATGGTTTCAGTTATCTATTGTTAAACCAGCAGGCCAATACTAAAAATGTTTACATCAATCAATCAGCAACTTTTAAAACCAGATTTAACCGTTTTGTTCTATCAACTGCTGCTGGTGTATCATACGAGCATAATCAGTTAGAGAGTAATTTATACAAAACGGATAGCGCCAATGCGGTTCTCCCGGTTGGGAATGAATTTAAAAACGATGTTAAGTTTGACAATTTTGGTCTTTATGGACGGGTTTCGGCACTTTATCTTTTAGAAAAAGGATCAATCAATGTGGAAGCAAATCCAACATGGAGCCACATCAGTTATTTGGAAACTGAAAATGATCAATATAAAAAGAACAGCTATTTTCTATTAAATCCCTTAATTGAATTCAAAAAAAACCTGGGGAAATATAGTGAGTTGAATGCGAGATTTTCGCGACAAACAGAATTCGGCCAGGTTAATGATATTTATACTGGCACCATATTGGTTAATTACAGGCAGTTTAATTTTAACGACAGACCACTGCCTAAAACCGATGTGAGCACTTTTAACATCAGATATGCTTACAGGAAGCCATTGAAAATGCTATTTTACAATGTCATTTTCAATTACGACCGTACCAATCAAAATTTCATCAATTCCTATACCATTGATAGTGGATTAACAAAATCGATTGCCATTGATTTTAAGAATAAACTTGAACAATACGCCATAAGCGGAAATTTATCCAAATTTTTATTTTCGCTTCAACTAAATTTTTCAGCGCATGGAAACTTAAGCATGCAGAAGGGAAATAATTTCTATAACAATGAAATTACACCGTTTAGTGGCCGACAGTTTTCTGCAGGCGTGGTTCTGCGAAAAAAACTGTTTTCAAAAATTACATTAACATTGAATGGAGATCTGAGCAGATCTGTTAATAAACAAGAAAGTTTAAATGGTTTAATTAGCAATGAAACTGCAAGTGAAAAATTTAAAGGTGAATGGAACCACAACATCAGTAGCGCCATTTCTTATAGCCTTACTTATAACTTCACTACTTATCGCCAGGCTTTGCAACAGCCTGTTCGCAACCAGTTTTTAGATTTCAACATCAAGGTTGCACCGACTAAGTGGAAAAGCTTCCTTGAATTTCAATGTATCAACCTGGTTAATCAAAACCTATACCGCCAAATCAATTCCAGTGCAAATCAATTATCAACTTACGAAATGCCTTTGCGTGAACGAACATTTTTGCTGAAATATGCTTTTACTTTTTAATGCTGTGAATCATTTATCCATATTTTTCGAATAATTAAGCAACCAATGGAGATAATGGTCCAATATGGGCGAATAATAATTCCAGCAAATTTTCTCGCACAAGAGCGTTATATTTATTTTAAAATTTAAAATCCATGAAAAATTACACCTATCTGGAAGTTAATGCGGCCAAGGGAATTGGATTTGCCTTGGCTTATGTTGCATTAATTATTATTATATTATCTTTTGCCTTTGGAGGTTTTTTAGGCCTTGCCGATGCTGTAAATAATTTCGGCAGTAGCAAAGGACTGGGATTTTTGGTCGGCATAGTATGCATTGCTCCTATCTTCTTTCTGATGAAGTTTATCTACCCGAAAATCAATCTGACTACAAATGATAAATACTTATTGGTAAACCGGAAAAATCAACCCGATCTGGTAATCAATTATGATCAGATTAATGCCATTGCCTTGAATGCACAGCGCTTAAATACATTAACTATTTATGGTCAATCTAATGAAGTATTATTCCATATTCAACCTTTTAACAATCATCATTTGATGGCAGAGCTGGTAAAAGACATTACTGCGAAAAACAGCTACAAAAAATCTGTAACACAGAAAAGAATGCTGAATACCTCTTATGATATGGTGGTTTATCAACGCGGTTGATAATCATTGCCTTTGAACCAATCGCCATTCCCACACAGGTGGGAATAACGATATTTTCCAACATATTTATAAAAATTTCAGCAAAAAGCAATAAAAGCTAACACAACGAAATAAGAAATAATACCAAATACACATGCTAAACCGGACTTCAAGTAATTGATCCATTTTTTCTCTCCAAAGAATTGACCCACTGTCCAAATAATGTAGATATAAAAAAGGTAGATAAAAATGGTTCCGATGACTCCACTGTTGGCAATGCTAGCAATTAGAAATCCCAGTGACAGTATCAACATTGCTTCGCCTAAAGCAAAACATAACAGCACAAAAATTCAAAGATGTTATAATCGTGTTTTTTGAAAAGTAACTTTATCCTAAACGCAATGAATAAGCTAATAATCAATTTGATATAACCTATATGCCCCTTAGACCAATCTCCTTTGATCTGATTTTCCCTTTCAATAGTACAACAGCATCAATATTAAGATAGCTAAATTTTAGGTTTAGGAAATTCATGATCAATGAAAACATCAACGACATTACAATGATGAAAATAACAGGTTTTACCAACTTTGTCCTATCTTCATGTAAAAAATTTCGAACCGTTTTACCTGGCCTAAGCAGTAATTCTTTTATGGTATAAAGGAAACCTTATTCAAAATGCAGTAGGTGTTGAATTCCGGGAGAGATATAATGTGCATTAATTCTGTTAAGCCGAGTTAATGGTTTTGTATTATTGGCGTTTCAACGCTTTTAGAATCTTCGGGTGGCGTCACTATTTTTGTGATTTGCTTAAATTAAATTGTAGTTGAATTAAAAATAAAAAATTCCATTACTTAACATTCATCATTTGAAACATCCCCCAAATAAATCCAAACAATGCCTGAAAAACTCCAATAGATAAGATTACACCAAAACTTCTAAAAAATAATGCCTTTTTAGAATAACCATAATTGGTAAAAAGCTGATAGTAAAACCAGATACCATAAGCAAATACAAAAGGCATAATTATCGCAAAATAAATCATTGATAGTCCTTTCAAGTTGGTATAAAATATCATCAACAAAGTAAAAAGAAGACCAACCATAAGCTCAGCTGCAGCTTTATAAGAATTGGCAACCAAATGTTCAGAGAAATTCAATCGTGCCTTTCTAAACCACAGAGAGCTAAAAATAGAATTTAATGGAATAAGAATAACTATAAATATTTTTGGATATTTTGTAACGAACTCCTCAAAACTATTCATCACATTTTGAGTTTTCATCGGGATCAAATCAGACATTTTGATGTGTAAGTAAGGTGCTAGAAGCGTACTAACCGTTAAAATCAAAAGGATTAGGGTAACAAAACTAAAATGTTTCGCTCTCCTGCCTTGAATAAATTCTCGAACACTATGACCAGGCCGGGAAAAAAGTTCTTTTATGGTAAACAGAATTCCTTTATCTACATGCCAAACGCCATGAACAAAATCGTGTTCTACAAAATGAACAATAGAATACCGGTGTGTGGTTGATTTTTGACCACAATGAGCACAAAATTCTTCTGAAATTGGAGTTGCGCAATTTAAGCAATCAGACGCATGATGACTGTTTCCCACTTGTCTTTCAGGCAATACCTGACCTAAAGTTAAATCTATCGGCTTAACTGTTTCCTCTATCATGATAGTTTATAAAGATATTTTGCTTTGAGCCAGGGTTGCTGAAGCAGATAATCGTGTTTGTTTGTTAGCCAAAGATAATATAAATGCTTTATTGCTAAAATAATTTATAAGCTTCAATTTAGTTTTATTTTTTGATCCTAATCAAGAATAATTCCTTCGCAGCCGGCGAATAAAATGAAAAACCATTTGCTGAATGATAAAAGGCAGGATTGTAAAGATCAGTCGAAGATCCTGGCTCCTCAACAGTAAACAAACTTGGCTTATAATTATTATGCCTTTCTTTTTCGACCACTAGTTTAGGAACCATAAACCCAAAATTTTTATCTGCAACAGTGGTTTCGAAAAATCCTTTTCCTCGCCAATTGTATACGCTGAAGCCACCATCTCCACCACCAATAATATGGGAATATTTCATTTTTTCTTCTGGATGAAAATGCAAGAGCTTCACATTTTTAGGAATGTCAAAACTTACTTCTCCACTGCGGAAAACATCTTTACGATACCGGCTTGCACTTTCTCCATCAGGTATTTCGGTGTAACCTGGCATTTTTTGCCACAGCAATTGCCACGTTTTATCTGCGTAAAAATAACATTGACGATACCAGACGTTTTCATTCGATAGTGAGCTGAAAAAATAATATTTCGCACCTGACTTTACCGCTTTAATTTTTGCATCCACGCTATCAGCATCCCAGCTCAAATCAGCATTCAGCTCAGCTACTTCATGTCTGGTGGTATTGCCATTAAGTGGCCAGGTGTTGTAGTAGGCACCTTTATCACTAGAGTAAACAATAAAACCGCCAATAAAGTTACCCCAATAACCATTGTAAGCGATGTAAATGGAGTCGGTAACCCTTCCATTAGTATCAAGTTTATAATATCTATTATCGTGTTTGGTGTCCTCATCAATCTTGGCATCGCAATCAATAATTAACTGATCATTTATAGATTGGAAGATTCGAATGGGATTAGGAGAAGCAGCACTCGAAACTACCACCCGGGCAACCAAACTTACTTCAAAAACACTCGATTTATATTCCTCATTGATTTCCTGAAAAGCAGCATATTTGGCCGGTAAAGGTTCGTTATTGCGCTCTACAATCAGTTTATCAATTGGAAACAAAAAATAGATTCCAAGTCCAATGATTATAATTACCCCGATCCAGATCCACATTTTCCTCATCTCCTGTTGAATGAAAATCTATTTAAAAAAAGTATAACTTACCTGAACGGCGTTGGGTGCTGAATAATCACTTTCACCTCTTTTTTGAGTACTGTAAAAGGCTTTAATAATTCCATTTTCCAGTGCGTAAACCCTTTTTGAACTTTTATATTGATTTACATTTTCCAGCTGTAATGCACCGTTTTCATTGATGCTAAAAGTTCTGGTTTGATTGTCGCCGCCAAATGTTTCGGTTATGGTTAATGGTAAAGTATATTGGTTATTGCTGTAACACATGGTAGAGGCAAGACGATCATCTGGAGAGGAATATGCCAAACAGGTTTGCCCATTCTGCTTTGCAATCTGGTAAACTCCATGAGATTTGATTTCTAACGCTTCATAATCCTTTTTTTCGGTGGCGTAGCGGATTGAATCAAAAAACACTTTGCCAATTAACTTGTAACTTTTAAGTTGATAAGGATCTTTTACCGATATAGTGTTCCCCTGGTAATAGAAGTATTTTTTAACAGTTCCTTTCTCCGAAATGGTAAAAGGCAAATTATTTTGATAAGTGATGATGAGGTGTTCCTCCTTACCATCTATATATTCTACCAGTTGCCCCAGTTTATTAAATTTAAAAGTTAATTGTTCTTTTCCACTGGGCTGTAAAGTAATGCTGCTTACATTTTTTAAATCCATAAACTGAAACGGCAATATGTATTCTCGCAAAATCTGATCTTGTAAAAAAGCGTTCATATTTGGCTGAATATTTTCGTCGGCTTGAGTGGTTTGCATCAGTTTCTCAACTGCTAAACTATCTTGTTTAAAGCTGGCTTGCCATTCCAATACAAGAAACCTTCATGGCGCTCCTGGCGGTCGAGCAGACTTAAATCTTGTTTCGCAATATTTGGTACTTTAACGTAAGTATTGCGGTAAACGTGATGGTAATTGATATCACTTGCTGGAAAATTTGATTGCAATTCATCCCATTCTCGTTTAACCAGGCCACGCATGCCATAATAATCCTTATTTAAATCATCTTCTGTGGGTTGTTTCCGGTAAGTTCTGCTTTCCCTGTCCGACATCCATTTCACATCATAAATCACAATATGGGGCTTTCCGGTTTCCAGAACCAAAGTATCGCAATCTGTACATATTTTCTCGCGTTCGTATTTAGCCTCTTGTGGCGAAACAGAGATCATAGGTGAGGCACCATAATTTGAACCCATTGCTTCAATGGTAACTATCTTTTCTATGGGCTTAATAACCGGTGGCGGCGGACCGACATATTTTTTAACAGGTTTAACAGGTGTTTTTTTTACCACTTTCTTCTGTGCCGAAACCGTTCCTAACATTAATACCGCGGTGATAATTAGCAGTATTTTTTTAATATTTTTTTTGAGCATCATGTTTTTCTCTATTTAATTATTCATTTCCTTTGAGCGGATCCATAACAGTTTATTAGCTGATGT
>SEDB01000156.1 GCA_004210715.1 Pedobacter sp. | reverse complement strand
CTTAAATAATCAAGCTCAAAATCTTCAATTCGAATACCATCAACGGTAATATCGCCTTTTTTAACTTCATAAAAGCGGTTTAGGATATTAATCGTTGATGATTTTCCTGCACCTGTCGCACCGACCAATGCAACCGTTTCACCAGCTTTAACCTCAAATGTTAAATCTTTTAAAACATAGTTTTCGTCATTATAGGCAAACCAAACATTTTTAAATTCGATATTTCCTTCAAGCTTTAGGGGTTTCTGAATTCCATCGTTTACGGTTACTTCATCGGTATCCAAAACCTTGAAAACCCGTTCTGCACCAACCATTCCCATTTGCAAAGTATTAAATTTATCAGCCAGCTGGCGAATTGGTGTAAAAACCATTCCCAAATACATGATAAATTGTGTAATGGTTCCCGGTGTAACATCCAATGGTTTCGCCAGGATACTTTTTGCACCGTACCAAACCAGCAAACCTAACGACATAGCCGAAATTAATTCTACAACAGGAAAAAATATCGAATAGTACCAGTTGGAACGAATGTTGGCATCCCGGTAGCGTTTATTAATGGCATAAAACTTTTTGTATTCCTGCCTTTCTCTTGCAAAATACTGAACAATGGAAACACCAGTGATATGTTCCTGTAAAAAGGTATTGAGGTTAGAAACTTCATTTCTAATTTCCTGGAAAGCAACCTTAATGGCTTTCTGAAATTTTCTGGTTGCTATGATAAGCAGTGGAATCGGCAAAAGTACTACTAAACTTAGTTCCCAGTCTGTATAAAGCATCACGCCAACAATTACGACTACTTGCAGCGAATCACCAATCATTGAAATTAATCCTTCTGAAAATATATCAGCAATGGTTTCTAAATCAGAAACGGTTCGGGTTATCAACTGACCGATTGGCGTTTTATCGAAATATTTTAATCGTAAGCTGGTAATGTGATTGAAGACTTTTATCCTTAAATCTCGGATAACTGATTGACCCAATGTATTGGTTAACAAGGTGTGATTATATTGAATCAATGTTTGCAAAATCAGCATAAAAATCATCAACATGGTCATCTGAACCAGTCCAGAATAATTCCCCAATAAAATATAATGATCTAGCGTGTATTTGATTAAAAACGGACGAACGGGAGAAATGGCGGCCAATAAAACAGTCAAAATAACCGACCAAACAAAAACAGCACGATAAGGCTTTACGTATTGAAAAATACGTTTCAGCAATCCTGTGTTATATACTTCGCCTGTTACTGCCATTTTATTTTAATTTTGAATGAGTGAATTTCTACATGATGTAAAAATTCAATCATCCACTCATTCTATAATTCAATTATTCTATCACTTACTAATTCAATTATTTTAAATAAGGGTATTCTACTTTAACTAAATACAAACCACAGGCAGGTACCGATTGGCCGGCCTTACTTCGGTTTTTACTTTCAATAACTGCGTTAAATTCTTCCAGGTTAATTTCTTGCTTACCCACTCGTACTAAAGTGCCCATAATTGCCCTAACCATGTTGCGCAAAAAACGATCGGCCTCAATAGTGAATACTAAATCACCATCTGTTTCTTCAAAAACAGCTTTTACAATTTTACAATTATTGGTAAAAGTTTGGGTATTTGATTTACTGAAACAAGAGAAATCAGTATAATCTAATAGCAAAGCAGCCGCCTGATTCATTAAATTTACATCCAGTTTATCTTTAACCAGCCAGGAGCGGTTTATTTTAAAAGGATCTTTTTCGAAATGGAGGTAATATTTGTAAGCTCTTGCTGTGGCATCAAAGCGGGCATGGGCTTCTTCGTGAACAGGAATAATTCTCTTTGCAGCGATTTGATAGGGCAACATGGCATTTATCCCGGCAACCCCTTGCAACACTTTCGATTCTTCCAGATTTTCTACATCAAAATGCGCATAAAACTCAGTAGCATGCACACCGGAATCTGTACGGCCACAACCTAAAGTTTCAATCGGCTGACGATAAAAAGTAGACATCGCTTTATCTAACAACTCCTGAACGGTGATGGCATTGGGTTGAATTTGCCAGCCGTGGTATAAGCTGCCATCGTATGCGATTTGTATGAAGTACCTTTTTTTATTCAAAACATTGCAAAAATACTTTTTCCTTTTATTAGATAAGCCTCCAAAATGGAATTAAATATATATTTGTACAATTTATTAATTTAACATGATACAGAGAATACAAACGATCTGGCTTTTACTGGCAACAATTGTTTTAGTTTTAATGCTATTCTTACCAATAGCAAGTAATGTTGGAGGTCAGGAATCAGCTGTTTATATTAAAGGAATGCAGCAATCTTTTAGCGGAGATGGTTCATTGGTAAAAACTAATGTTCCAATGTTAACTACCGCTATCCTGATCATAGTCATTTGCTTCGTAAACATCTTTAATTTCAAAAAGAGAAGCATGCAAAAGAAGGTAATCATTTTTACAATCGCTGCAATTATCGGTTTTGCTGTTTGGTGTAGTATCTACCTTAAACAACTTCCCGGTGGTATTGAAGGTGCTTCTTTCGGTATTGGAGCTTACCTGCCTGCGCTGGCAATCTTATTTTTAGTGCTTGCAATTTTCGGCATCAATAACGATGAAAGATTAATTCGTTCTGCTGAACGGTTGCGATAACATGAAAAAAATCTAAATTAAATCAAAAAGCCAATCAAACTACTGATTGGCTTTTTGAATTTGAAACATTTTCTATTTAATCTTTTTGATTAAATCATTTGCAAAACCCTTCACATTCAAATCGAGCTGAACCTTGCCGATATTACCGAGTTTTGCCTTAAAATTCTTCGCAATGTTTAAGCTTTCGACTGAACGGATCGCGACCTTCAAAACACCGGGATCTACATCATCGAGTGATTTATCCAATACCTTGGAAGCATCAGCAGCACTCAGCTTCTGGCTTCCATAAGCAGCAGCTACCCTTACCGCAGTAAATTTATTTGAGGCTGCATTAGTAATAATTTCAGCCACAGAATCATGCTTAATATAACCAGCCAGATAAGCCGCTTTGATCGCCAGGTTCTCGTCATTCCCATCAATCAACAACTTTAACAATGGCAAAACTGCTGCTCCAAATTTTGCTGCTCCAGCCGGGTAATCCAGTTCATCTTGCTTTAAAAAAGCAATTACCTGTTCATTTAATTCTTCTATAGTTGGCATTTCATTAACATTTAAAGTTTTACACTTAAACCGCTACCTATCATGGTACTTTGCTCTCCACTAGCCAAATCAGGTGGTGGATTGGTAATATTGAAAGTTCCATTTCCTGTCATTAAACGATTGTTATCATTTACATGTGGCAAACCGAGCACATGGCCCAATTCGTGACCTAAAGTCCATCGCGAAGCCGTCCTCACCACAACAGCACCTGGCCGGCCACTTGGATATGCCGCACAGCCATTGTAACCAGGTACGGTACTTCGTACCATATACACCACAACTTCATTTGCCCCCACAAAGTTTCTGTTTCCAAATAAACTAACCTGTTCAGCAGAAACACTTCCCATAGTGCAGCCACCCACATCAACATCATTTAATGACGGCAGGTTCAGATTTTCAGTGGTTGCCCAATCTACCCTGATCCCTGCCATAGCATAAACTTCCTGCATGGCAGCAAACTGCTCATTCATTGTAAAAGTTGTAGGCTGAGATAAAATTTTGATATGTACACGAAGTCGCTCTTTTAGCACCCTGGCACCTGCGGTTACAGACCAGTAAATACTGCCATGCTGAAAATTTGAAATCCGTCCCGCACCTCCAAAAACAACCATTTCATCAGAGATGGGATAACCTAATGCACTTCGCTCCCAGCCTAGTGTAGACCACTGCTGCCTGATCCAGCCGTGAACTTCATAAGCACCTGTAAATGGACTCCAGTAAATGCTCCCACCCTGAAAGTGATTGTATTTTCCTACGCCATCAGGGCAGGTGCTTTCATTGGTGAGCGGATAACCTAAAAAGCTTTTCTCCCAGCCTAGCTGTGAATATTTAGCTCTGATGGAGCCATGAATTTCCCAGGCACCTGAAGATGGGCTCCAATAGATACTCCCATTTTGAAAATGATTGTAACGTCCGATATTATCCGGGCATTTAGATTCATCAGTAACGGGATAACCCAGCACACTACGCTCCCAACCCATGCTTTGCCACCTTGCCCGAATGAGTCCGTGTACTTCATGCGCTCCGGTATTCGGGTGCCAGTAAATAGAACCATTGGCATAATGCTGGTACCTGCCAATGCCATCGGGGCAGTTTGATATACCCGTTAGTGCTGGACCGAGCCAACCGGTTGCACCACCTAAGGCACCATACTTAACCGTAATGGGGTGTAAAAAAATTTGAGGGAAATCTCGTTCAACCACGAGTTTACCAGGGTCAATTTTGATCTGTTTTGACATTTCAGAAAAAGTTTTGTTTGAGTTTCTTTAAATCGAAGCGATCGGAATAATAAAGAATTGGGGGAGGGCAACTTTATTAAGGATGGAATGATAAATAAATATAGCTATTTTGTTTAAAATCAAAAATGTTTTTTACAAATAATTATAGCATAACCAACTGATTGTTAATTAATAGCATTCATTTATTCAATTTCAGACCCTTAATCCCAATTAACGAAGATTGATCCGCTTGAACAGATAAGTTGTGAATACAAATTTTACACCTATTGCTACTTAATTTTATAATTTAGTAAACATGAACGCTGATATTGCAAATTATAACAATAAGCAAACTGGAGCTGATAAAGCAATTTGCGATCTCCTTGCAAACACCATTGACAATAGCTTGAGCAAAGCTGAGAATAAAATTTGGCATGCACACCCTGTTTGGTTTTTAAGTGGAAACCCAATTGTTGGTTATAGCAAACAAAAAAAGGGAATTAGGTTAATGTTTTGGAGCGGTGCCGATTTTGAAGAAGAAAATCTAAATGTGAAAGGTGTAAAATTTATGGATGCGTCAATTTTCTATAACGATATTTCAGAAATTAACATAAATAACTTGAATCGCTGGCTTCAAAAATCGAAAACCATTCAGTGGGATTATAAAAACATTGTGAAACGAAAAGGGAAATTAGAACGATTGGTTTAACACCAAGCTCATTTAAGTCCTGTATTAATTAATGATATTCTCACTGTTCGGCATTTGCACTGTGGAGCGCCTATCAAAAGATTTGTAATTCTTCCTGCTCATTATTTTTTTTGCATCAAGCTAAAGAAATTTACAAAAAGGCTACTGCCCCAAGTTAATCAAACCCGATTGAAACGGAGATACTTTTTGTAGCATCATTATCAGTGAAGAACGACTAGGAAAAGATTTTTCACATGCGTTCGAAATGACGGACGAAGAACACAAAAAGATTGTAGTGCAAAGCGGGACTGCCTGAAACCTCTTAGAACTGGTTTTGCTTTACAAAAACTTAAAATTTTGTTACCAGTTATTTAAGAATTTCATCCGAATGAAGTTCAATCCATCATGCATTTACCATCATCCATTTTACTTCATTCGTTTCTTCCTTATTTTCAAATATTTAGCTTAAAAAACTATTTACTTGATTACCCGTAAAATACCAATTATTAAGCGTACCTTTGCGGCTCAATTAAAAATAAAAGACGAATGACAAACCCATTTCAATTATTGGGGATGAGCAAAGTATTCCTGTACTGTTAGAAGGCACTAATGATTTTGTTGGTTTGGCCCAAACAGGAACAGGAAAAACAGCCGCATTTGGTTTGCCGCTGTTAGAACTAATCGATTTTAAAGTTAATAAACCACAGGCATTGATTTTATGCCCTACCCGTGAGTTATGCTTGCAAATCGCTAACGACCTTAAAAACTTTTCTAAAAACGTTGCTAATGCCCACGTTGTTGCCGTTTACGGTGGCGCGAACATTATGCAACAACTACGTGAAATACGCCAAGGCGTTCAAATCGTAGTGGCCACGCCCGGCCGTATGTTGGATATCATTGGCCGTAAAGCCATTGATTTTTCAAACGTTAAATATGTTGTGCTTGATGAAGCTGACGAGATGTTAAACATGGGTTTCCAGGATGACATCAACGATATTTTATCAACCACTCCTGATGACAAAAAAACCTGGTTATTCTCGGCTACTATGCCGGCAGAAGTTCGCCGTATTGCTAAAAAATACATGAACGAGCCGGTTGAATTAACCATGGGCACAAAAAATACTGGTAATGTAAATATCGAACACGAATATTATATTGTTCGTGCCCGTGATAAATACGCTGCCTTAAAACGTATTGTAGATTTCAACCCTGAGATTTTTGCTGTAGTATTTTGTAAAACCAAATTGGATACACAAGATGTTGCTGAACATTTAATTAAAGATGGTTACAATGCTGATGCTTTACATGGCGATTTATCGCAACAACAACGTGATAAGGTAATGCAACGTTTCCGTGAGCGTAACATGCAATTGCTAATTGCTACTGATGTTGCTGCCCGTGGTATTGATGTAAACAA
>SEDB01000155.1 GCA_004210715.1 Pedobacter sp. | reverse complement strand
TAAAAATGAATTCTTTGCGAAACGCAAAGTGTTAGTCTGAGCATTTAATGTTAGCGAACGAGGTAATATGTTGAGGGATCTGATCATGCTGAAACTTTATAGATTAAAAAGCCCCGTAGCAGATACTACGGGGCAAATAATAAGAATTAGTTTTTAACGATGGTATAGGTGCCGCCAGTTACTTTATCTCCTGTTTTGATTACAGTAAGCGTAATGGTGTAAGTACCTGGAGTGGTAACTTTAATGTTGTCGCCACCTGTTGTTAGTGTAGCACCGCCACCTAAATTAAGATCCCAGGCATGACCAAAACGGAATTTGAATTCGCCAACGCCCAAGGTTGTTTTTAACGAATATACGGTGTATTTGCCATCGTTAACACCTTTCATATCAGTATCATTGTTCCATCCACCCAAAGTTGCATCACCAATTAAAGACCATTCATTTGGTGTACCAAAAACAATGGTGCTTTTGTTTAAATCAACAGTTACCTGTTTCACAATTGCATCAGGAGATTTTAAATTATCACCAGCGCTTGAGCTGATTTTACCAGCTCCGGCATCGCCGTAAGCAACATCCCATTTCTTAGCTGGCGTAATTTTAAATTCTAAGTTTCCAGTTGTGTAAGCAATCATACCCGTGTACACGCCATTGCTTGAAAGAGAGATTAAACTGTCTGCTGTAGCTGGATTCCATCCTTGATAAGCACCAGGTGCATAAATCCAGGCAGAAGCTAAATACGGTGTAGCACTTAATGTTAACACGTTTGAGTAAGTTAAATCATTTACCGCCGCACCTGATTTTAATCTTACTTCAACTTGTGCTGGTGTACCCACTACTCCACCAAGAGCCAGAATCATGTTATTTACTTCTGTAATGGTTGGCGCATAGGTTCTGGTGGTTACTGCAACTTCTCTAGGTGTAGCAAAATTAGTCCCTTTTAAAGCGAATTGTAAGGTAGTACTTACTGGAACTACATAACCTGATGAAGTAGCCAAAGGATAGGTTAATGTTGTTGCCGGTAAAGCTCCGTTAGCCTGCACTAAACTTAAAGTTGTTGTTGATGCGGTAAGTGTACCCGCCGCTGTAACGTTAGAAACCGTTCTGGTTTCATCCTTTTTACACGACCAAAGCGATACTGCAATTAAGCCGAAAGCTAAGGTTTTGAATAATTTTGATTTCATATCTTTTTATCAATAAAGATTAATAACCTGGATTTTGAACCAAATTTGGATTGGCAATTAAATCTGCGTTTGGAATTGGATATAAGTTGCGATAAGCAGGCACGCTCGTTCCGGCTTTTACGCCACCTTTGAATGGCCACAAGTAAGTAGAACCTGTAAATTTGCCATAACGTACTAAATCTGTACGGCGATGACCTTCCCAATATAACTCGCGACCACGTTCATCTAAATAAAAATCAGTAGTAAGGGCAGCGGCACTCACATTTCCTGAGGTATTGCCATAAGCTCTAAAACGCAATGCATTTACGTATGTTAAAGCTAATGCGGCGTTACCACCAGAACCACCACGGGCAACTGCTTCTCCATAAATTAAATATTGTTCAGCTAAACGAAACAGTGCAAAATCTAATGAACTGAAAGTTCCATTTAGAGATGGTGGAGTTGTATTAGTTGAAGTGATATTTTTAAATTTAGTAACTTTTAAACCATCATTTGGTGCATCAATAGCATCGATTA
Organism: Pedobacter sp.; assembly: GCA_004210715.1. GTDB lineage: Bacteria > Bacteroidota > Bacteroidia > Sphingobacteriales > Sphingobacteriaceae > Pedobacter. Next base: position 4,121 of record SEDB01000155.1, on the reverse strand, counting down.
CAGCCTTAGTACCTGCAAAAATTCCACGTTTATCTAAAGTACCGTTCGGATCAGGGAACAAGGCCGGAAGATTTTGACGTGTACGATTACCTGCCCATCCGCCGTTAGGAACGCCGTAAGCAGTAGAAACCATACCAGCAGCATCTGGCGCTGTGTATACCATTGCATTAATTAAAAAGGTTGTTCCACCATAATTTGTTCCGTTAACACCATCATAATTAATAGTTAAGATGTTTTCTGTATTATTAATATTGTTATCAGCTAAAAACAAATCTTTATAGTTTGGTTTTAAAGTATAACTCGATGCAATTACCTTACTCGAGTAAGTAATCGCCTCAGTATATTTTGCTGTTCCAGTGTAAACTTGTGCGTTTAAATATAATCTTGCTAATAAAGCCCAATCAGCACCTTTATCAGCACGACCATATTCGTTGGTACGAGCATCAGCTAAATCACCTTCAATAGCTTTTAATTCAGATTCCACGTATGCAAATAATGCAGCCCTGGTAGTTTGTTTAGGATTTACTTTTCCGATTAAATCATTTTCAGTTAAGAAAGGTGGGTTACCAAAAGCATCTAATAAAACCCAGTATTGAAAAGCACGTAAGAAACGAGCTTCGGCACGGTAACGTAAAACATTTGTAGCATCTGCTCCTGTAATGTTGCGACTAGCCAATTGTTCTGGTGTACTTTGACGAAGATATTCATTAACTAAAGTGATTTGCGAAATACTTCTTGAGTATAAGCCTCTTAAAAATTGGTTATCAGTTGACCAGGTAGAGTTATCCAATTCAGGTATACCGGTATCGCCCCAGTTACAAATTGCTTCATCGGTGGTTAATTCCTGACTTGTCCAAAATAACCTTAAAAAATCCGCAAATCCTGCATTCAAACCACCAACATCACTATTATCAGAGCCTGATGGACTAGTTAAAGCATAATTTGCGTATAACCTAACCAACTCTTGTTTGTAACCAGCTGGTGTAGCATAAACTACACTTTCTGTTACGTCATTAGTTGGAAGTACGTTTAATGACTCTTTTTTACAAGAGTTTAACGACAACAATAATACTGCTGAGGTTAATATTGTTTTAAATGAGTTTTTCATTTTTATATATTAATTAAAAACCAACGTTTAAGCCTAAAGTATATGTTCTTGGTCTAGGATAAAGATTGTAATCAATACCTGTTACTAACTCTGGATCAAGCCCTTTGTATTGAGATACGACAAAAACATTTTGGCAGTTTGCTGAAATACGCATAGTGGTATTTCCGTTTTTAGATAATTTGCCAACATTATACGCCAGCCCCAAATTATCCATTTTAAGAAACGATGCATTTTTAATATAATAATCGCTTAGATATTGCGTACCAGTGAAACCTGTATTTAACAAATCAGTACTTGCATTATTTATTACACCTACCGAAGTAAGAATATTAGATCTAACACCATAATTTGATGCAACATTATCATAAACATAATTACCAATATTAGCTCTTAAAACAGTGTTGATTGTCCATTTTTTATAGCTAAAAGAAGTATTAAATCCAAAAGTGAAATCTGGATTAGGCGACTTATAAAAATACTGATCATCTGGTGTGATAGTACCATCACCATTTAAATCTTCATAAACGCCTTCCAGTGGTTTTCCATTAGCATTATAAACTTGTTTATAAACAAAGTATGAACCTGGAATTTGATTAACTGCATTGTATTTTAAATGCACACCTGTACCTCCTGTAATGTCTCCAGCATCGATTTTAAAACCAGAATTTGGATTCAAGGTTAGGTTAGTAACCTTTCTTCTATTGTAGGCAGCATTAATTCCAAAATCCCAAGTGATGTCATCAGATTTAATTGCTAAGAAGTTTAAACTAGCTTCTGCACCTCTTACATCCATATTTCCAACATTTGTTGTTAATACATTGCTAAAGTTTGTTCCTACAGGTATAGTTACTGTGCTTAATAAATCTTTGGTTTTTTTATAATAAACATCCACACTACCGTATAACCTTCCTTGTAAAAAGCCATAATCTAAGCCTGCATTATATGTGGTGGTTGATTCCCATTTCAAATCTGGATCGTAACCGGCAGGTGCATAATAGTTATAAAATGTATTACCAATTTGGTATTGACCGGTATTGGTATTGGCATAATATTTAGATAGGTAATCGTAGTTACCGATACCATCTTTATTACCCGTTTCACCGTAACTTAATCTTAATTTCAAATCAGATATTACCTTGCTATCCTTTAAGAAATTTTCACCAATAATTCTCCAGGTAAAACCAGCTGAAGGAAAGTAACCCCAACGATTATTTTCAGCAAATTTTGAAGATGCATCCGCTCTCATTGTACCAGAAAGGATATATTTATCAGCCAAAGTATAAACAAACCTTCCATAATAAGAAAGCAACTTGTTACGTTCCACAGAAAAAGGGAATACCGGAGTTACAAGTGCAACACCTGTACCTGTATAATTTGTAAAATTGTAGCCTGTAGTTGAGTTATCATAATAACCATAACCAGCAGTTGCATCAAATCTACTTTTAATACTTTCTACAGTATGAGCGTAGTTTAAGTAAAACTCAGAGAATTTATCATTTCCAGTTCTTAGTGCACGAGAGAAAGATCCTTGTGTTGAAGCACTCTGAGCGGCAAATGTTGGAACCCTGATTGAGCCATACCCCTTAGATACATCATAACCTAAGTTTAAGTTGGCATGTAATTCTGGCAAGAAATGGAAAGAATAATCAAACTTAACATTACCAACACTTCTAGCGGCGTGGCCATTGTTATCCTGCAACCTAATTAAACCAACAGGGTTACGAGGTGAATTTGGATTTGGAACCATATCAGCACCAGTACCTTGTGTCCACTCATAATAATTACCGTATTTGTTATTCACATTAACTGGTTGCGTTGGATCAAATTGAATAGCGTTCGCAATTGCACCACCATTTGCAAAATGAGAATCAGTTAATGAACCTTTTAAGTTTAAATCGATTTTTAAGTGATCTTTGAATAGTCTAGGCGATAAAGTAATTGAACCTGTTCCACGCTTAAGTTTATCAGTAATTAATAATCCATCCTGATCTAAGTATCCAGCAGAAACGCGATACGGAACACCCTTAAATGAACCTGCAATACTTAAATTGTTATCCGTTGTAAATGCTCTTTGATATATTTCATCCTGCCAATCTGTATTTGCAGTGCCCAATAGTGCTCTTTGAGAGGCACTTCCATTTGCATTTACATAAGTACGTACTTGATCAGCTGAAAGCACATCAACCTTTTTAATTACAGTTGCAATAGAATTGTTGGTACTAAAATTAATTACCGGAGCACCAGCGCTACCTTTTTTAGTTGTAATTAAAATAACGCCATTCGATGCCCTTGAACCGTAAATTGCCGTCGCATTTGCGTCTTTTAAAACCGTAAATGTCTCAATATCATTAGGATTGATTAATGATAAAGGACTTGGTGCATTGTCAATTGTGTTTCCACTGAACGGAACTCCATCGATAACCACTAATGGATCATTACTTGCATTAAGCGATGCTCCACCACGGATACGAATGGTACTTCCAACACCAGGCTGACCGCTGTTTGAGATTACATTTACACCCGCAACTTTACCTTGAATTAATTGCTCAGGCGTAGTGATTGCACCTTTTTGGAAGTCTTTAGAACTTACTGTGGTGATCGAACCCGTTAGGTTTTTCTTTTCGGCAGTACCGTAACCGATTACAACAACCTCGTTGAGTTTTTGTGCATCAGGCACAAGTTGAAAATTTACTGTTGCGTTTGCCGAAACGGTAACAGCTTTGTCTAGGGTTTGGTAACCAATGAAACTTGCAGACAAAGTAACAGCGCCATTCGTTAGGCTTGTTAATTTGAAGATACCGTTTGCATCTGTTGAGGTACTTCTTGTTGTTCCTTTAACAATTACTGAAGCACCTGGCAAAGGTAAGCCGGTTTCATCAAGCACTTTTCCAGAAATAGTTCCGGTTTGTGCTTTTACAATTAATGCTGATAAAACTAACAGCACCAAAAGCCCCTGTTTAAACAGGTAAAATACTCTCATATTCGAAGCTCGTTTAAGTATAAAAATTTGGTT
>SEDB01000154.1 GCA_004210715.1 Pedobacter sp. | reverse complement strand
GGTTGTAATCGCCCATGCTCATTTTGCGCCATCCCATTAATGCGTGGAAAGCACATGAGCAAACCAATGGAAGAATTGGTTAACGAAGCTAAGATTTTGGCTAAAAACGGCACTAAAGAGCTAATTCTAATTGCTCAGGATTTGACTTATTATGGATTGGATCTTTATGGTGTTCGTAAGCTTGATGAATTGATGCGTCGTTTATCTGACGTACCAGGAATTGAATGGATTCGTTTGCAATACGCTTATCCTTCAGGTTTCCCTATGGAAATTTTAGATGCCATGAACGAGCGTGATAACATTTGCAAATATTTGGACATGCCCTTACAGCACATTACAGATAACATGCTAAAATCAATGCGCCGCGGTACAACTAAGCAAAAAACAATTGATTTGGTAAACCAGATTAGAGATAAGGTTCCAAATATCGCAATGCGTACTACGTTAATCTGCGGTTATCCTGGCGAAACTGAATACGATTTTGAAGAAATGAAAGACTGGGTTGCTGAAACCAAGTTCGATCGTTTAGGCTGTTTTACCTATTCTCACGAAGAGAAGACACATGCGCATACTTTGGTTGATGATATTCCTGATGAAGTAAAACAGCAACGTGTTGATGATATTATGGAAATTCAACAAGGTATTTCTTTTGATATTAACCAGGAAAAAGTTGGCCAAACTTTTAAAGTTTTGGTTGACAAGAAAGAAGGCGATTTCTTTGTAGGCAGAACCGAATTCGATTCTCCTGAAGTTGATAATGAAGTTCTAATTGATGCAACCAAAGGTTATGCTGCAAACGGAAGCTTTGTAAATGTTAAGATCGATAGAGCTGAAGATTTCGATTTATATGGAACAATTGTGTAGCTTTTAAAGCTAATCAATATAAACGCAAAAAGCAGCTCGAAATGGGCTGCTTTTGTGTTCTATAACAAAAATTAATTTTTAGGCTCTGGTCTGTTTTTAATCTGACTAGGTTTTAACCAAATTTTTGCACCTTTTGAGTTTACGTAATATTTCTCATTTTTTGAGTTAATATAAACATCGGTTCCATCTGGCGCCATTTTACCTTTCCAGGTTTTATCAGCAACTTTTGAACCACCTTTTACAGCAACTTCGGCAGTTTTATTACCAACCGATTTTGCGCCTTTACCAATGGCTTTTCCTGTTTTATCTAATGCCTTACCAACATCTGTTTTTTTCTCTTGTGCATTAACACTTAGGGTTACACCGCCAAACAATGCGAGCGTTAACAATCCTATTGCAAATTTCTTTTTCATGACAGCTATACTTTTATTTAATGTACAACACCATGGTTGGAAATTTGTTTTGACCAGGAGCACCGTAGTGTGTTAAATAAACCTTATTGAAGTGATATACTTTTTGAAGCGGAAAAAGTTGATTAACGCTAAAACATTCACAAAAAGATAAAGCGGAAAGAAGGGCAACGGTAACCGATCAATAATGTCTCTGTGTTACTTAAAATTAATTTAATTTTTCGGCAAGTAATTTCATAGCTATTTGTGGCGATCGATTTTCGTACAAAATACTATAAACAGCTTTGCTTATAGGCATATCTACATCACAGGCGGCATTTTTAATGTGCATACATTTTGCAGCATAATATCCTTCGGCAATCATGTTCATTTCCAATTGCGCTGATTTTACGGTATAGCCCTTGCCAACCATGTTGCCAAATGTACGGTTGCGACTGAATTGCGAGTATGCCGTCACCAATAAATCGCCTAAATAAGCCGATTCCATAATATCACGATTGATGGGATGAACTGCATCAACAAAACGCTTAATTTCGCGAATCGCATTGCTGATCAATACGGCTTGAAAATTATCGCCATAACCGATTCCGTGGCAAATACCACTGGCAACTGCGTAAATGTTTTTTAGCACCGCAGCATATTCTGTCCCGAAAATATCATCCGAAACATTTGTTTTAATGTATCTGGTATTTAAAAAAGATGCAAAAATTGTCGCTTTTTCAATATTAGTACAGGCGATGGTCAGGTAGGAAAGTTTTTCGAGTGCAACCTCTTCAGCATGACAGGGACCACTTACAACTAGAATATCTTCGTAAGGAATGGCATATTTCTCATGTAGAAATTCGCCAATAATGAGGTTATCTTCTGGCACGATACCTTTAATGGCAGAAACTATCTTTTTACCTTTTAAATCTTCAACGCCAATAGATGAAAGTGTTTCTTTCAGAAAGGCTGCAGGAACGTTTAAAATCACGAAATCTGCCTCTCTTACAATGGCGTTGATATCTGAAGATATATTATTTTCGGTAAACTTAATTTCAACAGAGCTTAAATAGTGAGGATTATGTTTAAACTTTTTGATGTGCTCAATTGCTACCTCATTTCGCATCCACCAAAAAATTTCCTTTTCTGATAAATTATCTGAAAGCATTTTCACAATGGCAGTCGCCCAGCTTCCGCCTCCTATCATCGCTATTTTAGGTACCATATTGATAAAAAAGGGTTTAAGGTAAAAGGTGTAAGGTTTAGGGCTTTGACAATTTGCCATAAACCCTAAACCTTACACCCTAAAACATGATGCAAGTTACTATTTCTTGCGATTTAATAACCACTTACTTTTTAGCATCCTTGCTAAATAACTGATCTTTAGCCGTTTTTTCTACAATCATTCCATCTTTCAATTTATTTTGGATGGCAGAATATGGTCCTGTTACAATTTCTTGTCCTGCTTTTACACCAGATTTAACAATGATAAACTGATCATTTTGAATACCAGTTGTTACTTCAACTTTCTTCACTTTTTTAGTCTTTTCATCGAAATTATAAACATACTGTTTTACCTTTTTATCGGTTAATTTAGATTTTTGTTTACTGGCATTTTCATCATTCCCAGCATTCTTTTCTGCATCACCAGCTTTGCCGCTTTCAGTAAATACAGCTTGAATCGGAATGGCTAAGCCTTTAACGGTTTCACTTTCAATATCAACCGTTGCGGACATACCCGGACGGAAAATAGACTGTTGTTTTCCCTCGATCTCTTCTGAAATTCTAATTTTCACAGAGAAGTTGGTTACCTGATCTACCGAACTTGAAGTAGTTGTACCAACAGCAGTTGATGAACTTGCTATTTCAGTTACTACACCTCTGAATTTTTTATCAGAGAAAGCATCAACCTCGATAGATGCTTTATCGCCTACTTTAACACGCGTAATGTCGTTTTCGTTAACATCAACATTCACCTCCATTGAAGCTAAGTTGGAAATACGCATAATTTCAGTTCCTGCCATTTGCGAAGTTCCTAAAATACGGTCTCCCAATTCGATAGATAATTTTGAAACTACACCATCAGCCGGAGCGTAAATAGTTGTTCTAGCCAGGTTAGCGCCTGCTTCTTTTACGTTAGCACCAGTTTGTTCTAAAGTAAATTTAGCACCGGTAACACTTTCTTTTGCACTTGCCAAATTTGCTTTAGCTGTTAAAAATGCAGCCTTTGCAGCATCGAACTCAGAAGCTGAGATTACTTTTTTATTAAAAAGCTCTACATTACGTTTGTACGTAGCATCGGCATTGGCAAAGTTAGCCTGATTTTGCACCAATTGTTGCTGAGCAGAAGCTACACTTGCTTTTTGAGCATTATACGAAGCTACTGTTCGCTCGTAGCCAGACTGTAGAATGTCGGGACGAACTTTACAAAGCAATTGACCAGCTTTAACGATATCGCCTTCTTTTACCTTCAACTCTACCACCTCTCCAGACACCTCTGAGCTTAATTTAACTTCGGTTTCTGGCTGAATTTTACCACTTGCAGTTACTGTTTCAACAACAGTTTTATCTGATGCTTTATCCACCGTTACTTTTTCGGTTTTATCGCCGCCAATAACGCCGGTTAATTTCAGTGCGACTAAAATGGCAATAATAACACCAATGGTAATTAATATGTGCTTCAGTTTCATAATTGTTTAATGTATTTCGTTTGTTAGTTTATTAGAATGTAATTTGTCTTCCCAGGTAATAATCAATTACTTTAGCCCTGAAAATCAGATCATATTTTGCTAAGATAAAATCGATTTCTGCTCTGTTTCTATTGGTTTGGGCTGTACTGTAATCTAGTGAATTAACCAAGCCAACATTATATCTTTGATCTATTACATAGAAAGCATCTTTTTGAGCCTGAAAAGCATTTTGAGTGGAGCTGTAACGACTTTTGGCCGCATTTAAATCGGCTACCGCCTGATTAATCACTTTAATCAAATTGTTTTTCGCCAGTGTTTCATCAGTTCTACGTTGTTGTAGAGTTATTTTTGCCCTTCTTACGTTTGATCTAGTCGAAAACCCATTAAAAATAGGAATTTGAATACCCATACTTAAAAATTGACCAAAGTTATCCGTTAACTGATTGCCGAAAGGCGCATTTGGACGAAGAGCACTTGCGTTGAATTGATAATAATATGCTGATCCCAAACCGCCACCAAAAGTAATCTGAGGAAAGAAACCTCCTTTGGCAACATCGACTGCTTTTTCAGCAGCTTTACTATAATTCCAGGCTAATTTAATATCAGGAAATGTTTCCATCGCCTGTTTATAAATATCGTTAGGTACGTAGGCTGTTTTAACATTTTCAATTTCATTTACCAACGGTGGCTGCACTTTAAATGTCATTGGTGGTTGAATCTCCATCAATTGGCCTAAGGTTAGATAAGCAATTGTTAATTGATTTTGAGCATCTGTAAGGTTTAATTCCGTAGTAGCTGATTGAGATTTGGCTTGCGAGATATCAGCAAGTGTTTTATTTCCTACATCTAATAAGGCCTGCTCACGCTTTAAAGTGGCATTGGCAACTTCTAATTGTTGTTGTGTTGCCTTAACTTGATCCTGGTTATTTAAAACTTGAAGGTATGCGGTAACCACTTGTAAAATCAGGTCATTTTTAACCTTCTCAACATTGGTTTTGCCGGCGTCTAACAAAAATTTATTTTGTCTGATTTGGTTTACCCTTGTTCCACCACCAAAAAGCAAAAGATTGGCGTTCAAATTCGGGTTCAAATTATAATTCTGCGTATTTTCGAACAAACCTGAAACCTGCTGACTCCTTCCCCATTGCATAGATTGGTTTAAGCTTCCATTTAAAGTAGGTAACAAAGCATTTTTTGATTGCCTCAGATCTTCTTCACTTATTGCTTTGACTGTTAAATGTACCTGATCAAATCGCCGCTTCTGCTAAAATGGTATTATCCATCATTGTTATGGAATAAATCCCGCACCGAAAAAGTTATTTATTTGACCTTTGACGATGGACCCATACCCAATGTTACAGATTTTGTTTTAAAAACTTTAAAAGCCTTTAATGCAAAAGCCACTTTTTTTTGTATTGGCGATAATATTGTAAAACATCCAGAGGTTTATGCTAACGTGATAAACGACGGACATGCGATCGGAAACCACACTTTTAATCACCTAAAAGGATGGAAAACCGATAATGAAACCTATATTGAAAATACATTGATGTGCCAGCAACTTACACGCACTTCTCTGTTCAGACCGCCTTATGGAAGGATAAAAAAGTCCCAGGTCCGCAGGCTTAAGGCTTTAGGCTTTAATCAAAGCGACTCCAGATTTCCGACTTCCGATTGTGGGCTTCAAATCGTAATGTGGGACGTGCTTAGCGGCGACTTCGACATTAATATTTCCCCAGAAGAATGCTACCAAAACGTTATAAAACATACGGAAAATGGTTCGATAGTGGTTTTTCACGACAGCCTGAAAGCATTTGATAGACTGGAATATGCACTGCCTCGGGTTTTAAAATATTTTTCAGATAAAGGTTTCACTTTTTCAACTTTGTAGCTCTTAACCATTTTTATGCCAGCTGTCATAAACAATGTTTCATTGATTTGAGTGCAGTTTTTTACTAAAACAATTAAAAGTCATACGTTCATAATCGAACGCTATTGTTCACAAACGAACAGTTATTTGTCTGTTTTACGTCTAAATTTTAAGCGGATCCGAACACCAAAACTTAAAATAAAATCATCAAAACGAACAGCTTCATTGCTACAATCTCATGACGTATAATCCCCATTAATTTAGTAATTTAGAACAATTCCAAATTGCTTAATCGCCTGCCCGAATTGCATTTAAGGGTTGATTTTTGTTAATTTTGTTTTAACCAAAGATTGTGCTTTTATTGGCACAGTAACACAAATTAATTTACAAAACAATATTCCTTTCCGCTTACGCTGGTAAACCACCTTGTTGTTTAACCTTCCGGGGAAGAGAATAAATTAGCTAAGATGAGTATTTATAACGATTATATCCAGGAGATTGAAGACAGAAAAGCTCAAGGTCTTCACCCTAAACCTATTGATAGCGCTGAATTAACAACTGAAATCATCAGTCAAATCAAAAGTGTCAATAATTTTAACAGAGAAGATGCTGTTAATTTTTTCATATACAACACCTTGCCAGGCACTACAGGTGCAGCGGTTGTAAAAGCCCAGTTTTTAAAAGAAATTATTTTAGGAGAGGCGGTTGTGGCAGAAATTAATCCTGATTTTGCTTTTGAACTATTATCGCACATGAAGGGCGGGCCTTCGATCAAAGTTTTATTAGATATCGCTTTAGCTGACAATGGCGATAAGGCTCATAAAGCTGCTGATGTACTAAAAACGCAAGTTTTCTTATATGATGCAGACACAGATCGTTTAAAAGATGCTTACAACAATGGAAATGAAATCGCTAAAGAGATATTAGAAAGTTATGCCAAAGCCGAATTCTTTACCAAGCTTCCTGAAGTTGCAGAAGAAATCAAGGTAGTGACTTTTATTGCTGGTATCGGCGATATATCTACAGATTTATTATCGCCAGGAAACCAGGCGCACTCCCGTTCAGATCGTGAATTACATGGAAAATGCATGATTACACCTGAGGCTCAAGAAGAAATTCAGGCTTTACAGGCACAACATCCAGATAAGAGTGTGATGTTGGTTGCTGAAAAAGGTACTATGGGTGTGGGTTCTTCACGTATGTCGGGCGTAAACAACGTAGCGCTTTGGACAGGTAAAAAATCTAGCCCTTATATTCCATTTGTAAATATTGCTCCTATCGTTGGTGGTACTAACGGTATTTCTCCAATTTTCTTAACCACTGTTGATGTAACAGGTGGTATCGGTATTGATCTTCAAAATTGGGTAAAGAGAACTGATGAGAATGGTAATGTTGTTCGTAACGAAAACGATGAGCCAATTTTAAATCATGTATATTCTATTGAGACAGGAACTGTTTTAACGATCAATACAAAAACTAAAAAACTTTACAACGGCGATCAGGAGTTGATCAATATTGCGAAAGCATTAACGCCGCAAAAAATGGAATTTATCAAAGCTGGTGGTTCATACGCTATTGTGTTTGGTAAAAAAATTCAAACTTTTGCTGCTAAAACTTTAAACATCGAGGCTCCTATCGTTTTTGCTCCAGCTAAGGAAGTATCTATCGAAGGACAAGGCTTAACTGCTGTTGAAAAGATATTCAATAAAAATGCAGTTGGTTTAACTCAAGGCAAAGTTTTACACGCTGGTTCTGATGTTCGTGTAGAAGTAAACATTGTAGGTTCGCAAGATACTACAGGTTTAATGACTGCTCAGGAATTAGAGGCAATGGCCGCAACAGTGATTTCTCCAATTGTTGATGGCGCTTATCAATCTGGCTGCCATACGGCATCTGTTTGGGATAAAAAAGCACAAGCAAACATCCCGAAACTGATGAAATTTATGAATGAGTTTGGTGTGATTACTGCCCGCGATCCTAAAGGCGAATATCATTCCATGACTGATGTTATTCATAAAGTTCTTAACGATATTACGATCGACGAGTGGGCGATCATTATTGGTGGCGATTCGCACACCCGTATGTCTAAAGGTGTAGCTTTCGGTGCCGATTCTGGCACTGTGGCTCTAGCATTAGCAACCGGAGAGGCTTCTATGCCAATTCCTGAATCTGTAAAAGTAACTTTCAAAGGAGCAATGAAAGAACACATGGATTTCCGTGATGTAGTTCATGCGACACAACTTCAAATGTTACAACAATTCGATGGCGAAAATGTATTCCAAGGCCGCATCATCGAGGTTCACATTGGCACCTTATTAGCAGATCAAGCCTTTACTTTTACAGATTGGACAGCAGAGATGAAAGCGAAAGCATCTATCTGTATTTCTCAGGATGATACTTTGATCCAATCTTTAGAAATCGCTAAAAACCGCATTCAAATCATGATAGACAAGGGTATGGATAACCATAACCAGGTGCTACAAGGATTAATCAACAAAGCGAATAAACGTATTGAAGAAATTAAAACTGGTATTAAACCAGCTTTAATGCCAGATGATAATGCTAAATATTATGCTGAAGTAGTCATTGATTTGGACTTGATCAACGAGCCAATGATTGCCGATCCGGATGTGAATAACGCAGACGTTTCTAAACGCTATACACACGATACCATCAGAGACTTAACTTTCTACGGTGGAGATAAAAAAGTAGACCTTGGTTTCGTAGGTTCTTGCATGGTACATAAAGATGACTTGAAGATTGTTTCTCAAATGTTGAAAAACGTGGAGCAAAAAACAGGTTCGGTATCTTTTAAAGCACCATTGGTTGTTGCTGCTCCAACTTACAACATCATTGATGAATTGAAGGCAGAAGGAGATTGGGAATACTTACAAAAATATTCTGGATTTGAATTTAGCGACGCCCTACCGAAAGGCACCGCTCGTACCGAATATGAAAACATCATGTACTTAGAGCGCCCGGGTTGTAACTTATGTATGGGCAACCAGGAAAAAGCAGCCAAAGGAGATACAGTAATGGCTACTTCTACACGTTTATTCCAAGGCCGTGTGGTTGAAGACAAAGAGGGTAAAAAAGGCGAATCTTTATTGGCATCTACACCAGTTGTGGTTCTTTCTGCTATTTTAGGTCGCATTCCAAGCATCGAAGAATATAAAGTTGCAGTAGAAGGCATCAACTTAACCAAGTTTACGCCAGTTTCTACGAAACTATAATGGGTTGCTAAAAGTTATTCCATTATACTACCTGTCAGTCTGAGTTTATCAAAGACCTTTACTAAAGGTGCTTTGATAAACTCAGCATCACACCGACGGGATATATATAAGTGTAATCGGAATTTAACAGCTCTAAGAAACAAAAAAACATTTATTTTGTTAATAATGCATGAAGGCTATCCATTAGACAGGATAGCCTTTTTATTTATGCAAACAATTGCATAGAATGTTTTTAAATAACGTTTTTTGACAAATCACAAAAATAAGTGTGTCAAAAAATGTTTAATTTAGTTAGCATAGTTATTGATATAATTTTAAAATAAATACAGTATGGCTTTTGACATAGACATGATCAAAAAGGTTTACGCAAACTTCGGCCCTCGTGTAGATGAGGCACGTAAGATTGTTGGCAGACCTTTAACATTATCTGAGAAAATATTATATGCTCACCTTTGGGATGGCAATCCGAAAAAAGCATTCTCTCGCGGAACTGATTACGTTGATTTTGCACCTGATAGAGTTGCGATGCAAGATGCTACGGCTCAAATGGCACTTCTACAGTTTATGCAAGCTGGCCGACCACAAGTTGCTGTACCTTCAACGGTTCACTGCGATCACTTAATTACTGCTAAAGAAGGAGCTTCGATAGATTTACCTCACGCCAGAACTGAAAGTGCTGAGGTTTTCGATTTCTTGTCATCTGTTTCAAACAAATACGGTATTGGTTTCTGGAAACCTGGAGCAGGTATTATCCACCAGGTAGTTTTAGAAAATTATGCTTTCCCAGGCGGGATGATGATCGGAACCGATTCTCACACCGTTAATGCTGGCGGCTTAGGTATGGTTGCTATTGGTGTTGGTGGTGCTGATGCTTGTGATGTAATGGCTGGTTTACCTTGGGAACTCAAGTTCCCTAAATTAATTGGCGTTAAACTAACAGGAAAACTAAATGGGTGGACTGCGGCTAAAGATGTTATTTTGAAGGTTGCGGGTATTTTAACCGTAAAAGGTGGTACAGGTGCAATTGTAGAATATTTTGGCGATGGTGCTGTTAACCTAAGCTGTACTGGAAAGGGAACCATTTGTAACATGGGCGCAGAAATTGGCGCAACTACCTCAACTTTCGGTTACGATGAAAGCATGGAACGTTATCTACGCTCTACTGATCGTAATGAAGTGGCTGATGAAGCAAACAAAATAAAAGAATATTTAACAGGAGATGCTGAAGTTTATGCAGATCCTGAAAATTATTTCGATCAGGTGATTGAGATCGATTTAGATACCTTGGAGCCATACTTAAATGGGCCTTTTACACCAGATTTGGCGACTCCTGTATCTCAAATGAAAGTGGAGGCAGAAAAAAACGGTTGGCCTTTAAAGGTAGAATGGGGCTTAATTGGTTCATGTACCAATTCTTCTTATGAAGATTTGTCTAGAGCAGCATCAATTGCCAGCCAAGCCATTTCAAAAGGTTTGGTTACTAAAGCTGAATTCGGTATTAATCCAGGTTCTGAGCAAGTACGCTATACGGCTGATCGTGATGGATACTTGAAAACCTTCGAAGATTTAAATGCTACAATTTTCACCAATGCCTGCGGACCATGTATTGGTATGTGGGACAGGACTGGTGCAGAGAAAGCAGAGAAAAATACAATCGTCCACTCCTTTAACAGAAACTTTGCTAAACGTGCTGATGGCAATCCTAATACTTTTGCATTTGTAGCATCACCAGAGATGGTTGCAGCCATTGCAATCGCCGGAGATTTGGGTTTCAATCCTTTAACAGATACTTTAACAAATGATAAAGGTGAACAAATTAAGCTAGATCCACCTACCGGATACGAATTACCTACAAAAGGTTTCGCTGTCGAAGACGCAGGTTATCAGGCGCCAGCGGAAGATGGTTCGAAAGTTGAGGTTTTAGTTTCTCCAACTTCACATCGTTTGCAATTGCTAGATCCATTTAC
>SEDB01000153.1 GCA_004210715.1 Pedobacter sp. | reverse complement strand
CACCGGTAAAGCTTAATGATAAGCAAGCTGAATGGGAAAGTAGGTCAGTGGCAGCCAGAGAGGTGAACAGGCGTTGGACGGAAGGTTCTGTAACCTTCAAAAAAGATAACATTTATTACATGATGTATTCTGCAAACCACTTTGCTGGAGAAAATTATGCAGTTGGGTATGCGACATCTAAAAATGCTTTGGGACCGTTCAGAAAAGCCGAAGATAATCCCATATTACAAAAAAATACAGATGACGGTGGGGAAGTATCAGGAACTGGGCATAATAGCGTTTTTTACGCTCCGGATGGAAAGCGAATGTTTTGTGTATATCATGCACGTACTAAAGCAACAGGCAAAGAGCGTATAGTTTTTATCAATCAGATGGAAGCAAAAGCTGGTAAAATCACAGTTTTAGGTCCGACTAACCCACGCCTAGGCTCATTGCCATTGCATAAGTAGTTAGGTGCTTCATCTGACTTGATTTTCAAACCTATAACATGTTTACTCGAATACATTACCAGATCAAAATCGGAAGCGCTATTAATTCCATACATAAAACAGTATCTGTCCCATTACATAACCTCGAACTATTCTTAATAATGCATACCTTTGTCTTGGGATGAAAAATGAAAATGCCTCAGGTATAAAGGAAATCGCCCGAAGGGCCAATGTCTCTATCGGTACAGTAGACAGGGTAATTAATAATCGTGTTGGAGTTTCAAAAAAAACCAAGGAAAAGATCCTCCAGATCATCGCCGAGTTAGATTATCAGCCTAACATCATGGCAAGGATGTTAGCCTCGAAGCGAGTAATCAGGATAGCGTCATTGATTCCTGCAGTTTCCAATGAAACCGGATACTGGAATGCGCCTTTGAACGGGATAAATGCTGCGGCGGCAGAAATAAAGAATTTCGGTGTGTCGGTGGTACATTACTTTTTTGATCAGAATTCCAAAGGGACTTTTGTCGAACAGGCCAATGCAGTGCTCAACCAGGCTTACGATGGTGTATTGCTTGCGCCGATGTTTGAAAATGAAGCCATAGATTTCCTTGCCAGATGCCGTGAAAAAAGAATACCTTTCGTGCTGATCAATTCTGATCTTGAAAATGAGTCGAGGGTGGCATATATCGGACCTGATCTTTTTCAGAGTGGCTACCTTGCCGCTCACCTTACAAAATATCTCATTAGGGAAGATCAAAAGGTTCTAATTGTCAATATTTCCAGAGAGATCGACCTTCATCATCATTTACTTAAAAAAGAAGAGGGGTTTAGGGCTTATTTTAATAAGGAACGATCGGATATCGCCATTGAAAAAGTTGATATCAAAAATACTGATTACGAATCGTTAAAACAACTACTTAAATCATCACTGTCAACTGACAGGTTTGATCTTATTTTCGTGACCAATTCCAGGGTATCTTCGGTCGCCCGTTTTTTGGAGGAGCATGAGATTCATGATGTCAAAGTCATTGGATATGATTTTCTAGAGGAAAATATTACCTATCTGAAAAAAGGCGTGATCGACTTTTTGATCTGCCAGAAGCCTCAGGAACAGGGTTATAAAGGGCTCATGTCCATCTATCAGTTTTTGTTGGGCAGCTCCCCAATTGAGGATAAGGAATACATGCCCATAGATATCATTACAAAGGAAAATTATATTTATTATAAAAATTAATATAATCATCTTTTTAAATTTTTTTGACAAAAAATTTGTTTTTTAAAATTATCTGAATATATTCGTGTACGTTAACGAAAATAGTCAAAATAATTTTTAGAGCGGGCAGCGTTGAAGTAATCAGGTTACTTCAATTTTTTTGATTATTTTTCGTGTACGTTAACGGAGGTGCTTTATTTTGATGAATTTATTCCAACCAAATAAATTTTCGATTATAAAAGCAGCACTTCCATAGGGCAAGACAACAAACAAAACTATCAACCAACTTAAACCAACAACCTATTAAAATGGAAGAAAACTTAAAAACGACCAAGGTCTTTTACGGTTTTATTTTCCTGCTGCTACTATCGATTTTGCCAGGGTATGTCTTTGCCCAGGTATCATCTTTTAGCCAGACGGGGATTATTGCTGATCAGAACAACATCAAGTTACCCTCAGTTACGGTATTGAACAAAAAAACAAAGCAATCTGTTGTATCAAATGTTGCAGGTGGATATTCCATCAAAGTGAACGCTGGAGATACCATTCAGTTCAGTATGACTGGTTATCGTCTTTTGACAATGACCGCTAATGCCGCTCGAAAAAGTTATAATGTAGTGTTGAGGGAAAGTGTTGAAAACCTGAAAGATGTGGTGGTTACCGCACTCAACATCAAAAGAGGAGAGAAGGAACTCGGATATTCGGTTACCCAGGTAAGTGGGGACGACATCAACAAGGCAAAAGAAACCAATGTGATCAACTCATTATCCGGAAAGGTCGCAGGCCTTGTCATTAATAGCGGTGCCGGCGGTCCGGCAGGTTCCTCGCGGGTGATCATCAGGGGAGCCACCAGCATTACCGGTAATAACCAGCCTCTCTATGTAATTGACGGTATTCCAATGGACAATTCCAACTACGGACAGGTCGGTACCGATCAGTTCGGTGGTGGTGTGGACATGGGTGATGCCATATCAGCCATCAATCCCGATGACGTTGAGACCATTACTGTGTTAAAAGGTCCTGCAGCAACTGCGCTGTACGGAAGTCTGGCCGGTAACGGGGTGATATTGATCACGACCAAGAAAGGAACAAACAGTAAAGAGTTGGGCATTGATTTTAACAGCACCAATACCATTGAGACCCAGCTGACCAAATATGATGATGTGCAGTATCTATATGGCCAAGGCAGAAATCAGCTCATACCGGTTGACCAGGCGCAGGCTTTCAATAGTTTGTTTTTGAACTTCGGCGCAAGACTCGACCCTGGTGTAAACTATGTAGGTTTTGACGGTGTGACCAGGCCTTATGCCTTGGTGGAGGATAATATTCAGAATTTTTTCCGTACCGGATCATCTTTTAATAACACCATCGCCCTTTCGAGCTCCACGGAAAATTCAAGTTTCAGGTTCTCTGCTGCAGATTTGAGGTACAAGGATATCGTACCCACCAGTGACATCAGACGAAATACTTATACCTTCTCGGGCCGTTCGAAATTTGGGAGTAAATTTTCCCTGGACGTAAGGGCTACCTACTTAAATGAAGATGTGAACAACAGGGCCGGATTAGGGGATTCACCTTCCAATATCGGAATGAACTTCAATGGTCTGGCGAACAATATCGATCAGGAATTATTCAAAACAAATTATAAGAATGCACAGGGGGACTACCTGGATTGGGGCGGTGGACAGTTCCGAATCAATCCGTACTGGGTGATCAATGAGATGTACAATAAAACCAATAAAGACAGGCTGACCGGTGCACTTAACGCGACCTATCAGTTTACAAAAGCTTTCAGTATCAATGCAAAGGCCGCTACGGATATTACATTTCTGGATTACGAAAGTTATCGGCCAAGAACCACCCCGGGCGCTCTGGGTGGACAGCTTGATCAGGTCAATCAGCGCTATACCACCAATCAGGTGGAAGTTTTGGCCAGCTATACCAAACAGGTAAGCAAGGATTTCAATGTTTCTGCGAGAATCGGAGGGAGCATCAATGAACGCATCCGTAAAGGCACCAATTCTTCATTTTCCAACATGATTGTTTTGGATGCCATCAGTGCAACGAGTTACCTGGACAAGGTAGTGGTGCCAAATGATATTCCGCGACAGATCCGCTCAGTTTATGGTTTGGCAACGGTCGGGTTTAAAAATTACTTATTTATTGATGCATCCATCAGACGTGATGAGTCCTCCACTTTGCCTGAGCAAAACAATACCTATACTTATCCGTCTTTATCATCCAGCTTTGTATTTACCGATGCCTTTAAGATCAAAAGCAATATTCTTTCTTTTGGTAAGTTAAGGGCTTCAGTGGCTGAGGTGGGAAATGATACTGATCCCTTTTTGCTGGACCTTTATTACTCACTAAACCAACTTCCGTTTAATGGTGCCTTGAATGGCAAAGTTTCTTCGCGAATAATTCCGCCACTTGACCTGAAACCGACAAGAACAAGGTCTTATGAGTTCGGCACGAATCTGAAATTCTTTAAAAACAGGATCAATTTTGATGCTTCTTATTATACTTCGGATTCAAGGGATCAGATCAATATTGTTCCTGCAGCGCTATCATCAGGTTTTCCTCAGCAGTTGATCAATGCTGGTGTAATTTCGAATCGCGGTCTTGAGTTGTTGCTTTCGGGAAGTCCATTGTCTGCCAACAGTCAAATCAAGTGGGATATGAGCATCAATTTCGCAAGAAACATTAGTAAAATCAAATCACTGTCTGATCGTGTTGGGCAATATTTAACCTTATCTGAGGCCCGATGGGCAGGTTTACGAGTAGTTGCCAAGCCGGGAGAACAGTACGGCACGATGATGGGCTATGATTTTTTAAGGGATCCGAATGGAAATGTAGTCCTGAATTCTGCCAGCTTGTTGCCGATAATCGATCCACAGATGAAAGTTTTGGGAAAAGGCGTGTTCGATTGGACAGGTGGCTTTACAAGCCGCGTTTCTTTCCGCAATTTTTCCTTGAATGCTGCTGTGGACGTAAAGTATGGCGCAGACCTGTTTTCCATGACCAATCTTTTTATGCATGCGAGAGGATCCGCGATGGCGACCTTGGAGGGTAGGGCAGAGTGGATCGCCTCAGAAGAACAGCGTATTGGCGAGAAAAAAACCGCCGCTCAGTGGCAAGCCGAGGGCCGGGTAAGGGGATTTGTACCACAAGGGGTGATCAATACCGGAACTGCAGCAAACCCGGTCTATACCACCAATACAAGAGCGATGGATCCAACGCTTTACTGGCAGACTTTCGCCACAGATGGATCCAATATCGCTACACCATTCGTCTACAAGGCCACTTACGTGAAACTTAGAGAGCTGACGCTTACCTATACGCTTACGGCAGCTTTCAGTAAGCAACTGGGAATCAAGGGTGCTTCCTTCGGCTTGGTGGCCCGGAATCCTTTTATCATCTACAAAGATGTGCCTAACGTGGATCCGGACTCCAATTACAATAATAGCAATGGACAAGGACTGGAATATGGTTCGCTGCCAACCCGCAGAGGATGGGGCTTTAACCTGAATGCGAAGTTCTAACAAAAGATATCAATAATGTGTTACACGCCAACAAAATAATAATAATGAAAAATATAACATATATCCTTTTGTTCATGCTCACCTTAGGGGGGCTCGGATGCAAAAAGTTTGGGGATATGAATACAGATAAAACCAGATCCACTTCTCTTGATCCGGCAGCCCAGCTGATGTACGCCCAGGTGTACTTTTCGGGGGACCTTGGAATACAGGAGCGGACGAATTACTTTATGCTCATTCCTATGATGCAGCAATTTTCAGGTGCATTCAACATGAGTTTCGGTGCAGTGTACAAAAAAATACCAAGCTACTTGTGGCGCATGTTTGATGAAAGTTATCCAAATGACATCCTGAATATCGTGGATGCAGTTGAACGTACCAAAGGTGTACCAAACAAGACGAACCTGCTTAAGGAACTAACAGAAGCTTCCCTTCAACTTGACGCTTCAAAAGATCCAGTTCCGAGTGAATACTTCTATAAAGGCAATATTCCTGCATGGAAAAAATTCGCAAACTCACTCCGTCTGCGTCTTGCGCTTCGCCTGGCCAAAAGGGATCCGGAAAAAGCAAAAACTGAAATCCAGGCAGCCTATGCTGCCGGCGTTTTCACAAGTAACGCGGATATCTGCATGACCAGGCATGAAAACATTCCCAGCAGTTATCAGGATCAAAGACCTAACGGAATTTCCACGGCCTGGAACGTCAAAAATGAAATGGGCCGGGTGGTCAATACATTCCTGAATGCACTAACGAGCACCAATGATCCAAGGGTCAATGCGCTGATCAAATGTTACCGGGAATTCAACCCTGTTTCGCCGACAAGATTTTTGGAAAGGGAGGACATCACAGCACAGGTAAGGGCTAAAATTGGACTGGTAGGCGGCATCCCTGGCGCATATAATTCAGATAACGTATTGACTACGACCGCAATCGTATTGGCCAACGGAACATCTTATACGCCGAGAAGCATCGATCTGAAGCCTCAGCTTAATCACAATCTGCTCAGAAACGATGCGCCCTTTTTTCATATTACCTATGGGGAAGTCGAGCTTTTGCTTGCCGACGCTACCCAGCGTTTCGGTCTGAATCTAGGCGGCAGCGCGCAGGACCATTATTATAAGGGGGTCGAGGCTGCTATGCAGCAACTTAGCCTCTATCCAAGTGGTCCGGTAATCACCGCAGCAGAAATCAGCAATTTCAAAACTGCCAATCCACTGATTGCAGGGAGAGAATTGGAGCAGATCAATACACAATTGTGGATTGCTTTACTGTTGAACGGAAACGAAACTTATTCTAACTGGCGCAGAAGCGGTTTTCCGGTGCTTACCCCATCAGTAACCAC
>SEDB01000646.1 GCA_004210715.1 Pedobacter sp. | reverse complement strand
ACAGGAATGTTATTTTCAACGTTACAAGCAACGATACAAGAACCACAACCTGTACAAGCATTCAAATCGATTGCCATTACCCAGTTGTTACCTGGTTTCTCATATTGATCCCAAAGATCGTAATCTTTGTGCTCGCCCTTATGGTTTCCTGCAGAAGCATCTTTCAAATATTCTTTGAACGTAGCTTCTTTAATTACCGCACGGCCTTCAAAAGAGTGGTGTGTTTGTGTTTGCGCCAACTCATAGTAACCTCCTGTTGGAGTAATGGTTACATTAGTAGCATATTGCATTGTTCCGTTTACGAAAGTCACAAAAGGGAATGCATTTTTACCTACATCGTTACCAGCTTTACCAACTTTGGTACGGCCGTAACCTAATGCGATAGAAGCAGTTCCTTGTGATTGTCCTGGCTGGATCAATACAGGAAGATCAACTGAATATCCGTTGCTACCTTTAACAGTAACCACGTCAAATTCTTTAATCTTTAATTTTTCTGCGTGTTTTGGTGCTAAGGCAACATAGTTATCCCATGTTACTTTAGAAACCGGATCAGGTAACTCTTGCAAAAATGCGTTGTTCGCATTTTTACCATCACGCATCGGGATGTTTTCGTAAACCTGTAACTCAATTTGATCACCACCTTTTGCTAAAGCTTTACTTGCAGAAACAATTTTTCCAGCAACTTCAACAACTGATTGAGTGAATGAATAAGCTGCAGCAGTTTTTGGAGTTACTGCAACCACACCTTTTTCTAAAACATCATTCCATTTTAAACCAAGAGCAGGCAACATTTTGGTTTCCCAGTTGCTACGAACAAATTGGTAATAATCTTTAACCGGAGCATCAGCCCAAACCAATAAACTCTCCTCAGCCTGACGGCTGTTGAAAACTGGATTGATCGTAGGTTGAACGATTGAATAATATCCTTCGTAAGCATTTGCATCTCCCCATGACTCTAAATAGTTATGGTTGATGGCAATCGCATCACAAAGTGAAGCTGTTTCATCAGCTCTATCTGAGAATGAAATTTTTGCAGGAACTTTAGCTAAAGCATCAGTAAATGCTTTAACATTCATAAAATCGTAAGCAGGATTGCTGTTTAAGAAAAACACAGCACCAACTTCTCCACGACTCATTTCAGCAACTAAGCCATTAAACTCAGCATCGTTACCTGCATATAAATAGCAAGGATTATCTAAATCGATTGTAG
>SEDB01000152.1 GCA_004210715.1 Pedobacter sp. | reverse complement strand
TAAAAATATTTGCTTATATTATCAAATATTTAGGTGGTTATTTTTTGGAGTTGCAAATATAGAATAAATTACCTTTCTTTAGAAAAATAAAATAAAAAAAATACATCCGGATATATTCTGGTAATGAATTAACATGGCAGAAAAGAAAAAATTTACGCTAGAGTACGAGGTTAAATCGTCACCAAGAATTTTGTATAGCTTTATAAGTGAGCCAAATGGCTTATCGCAATGGTTTGCGGATGATGTAATTTTTCGAGATCAGGTTTACACCTTCACTTGGGACGATGAGCAACTAAAAGCTAAGCTTGTTTCTATAAAAGAGAACAAATTGGTCAAATTTAAATGGCTTGATGACGAACCACAGTGCTATTTTGAGATGGAAATTGTTCAAGATGAATTAACAAATGACGTTGCGCTTTCCATTACCGATTTTACAACAGATGATCTTCTGGCTGAGAAAAAATTAATTTGGGATAACCAAATTGACTATTTGATTAGCGTTTTGGGTGCCTAGTTTAGTTTCTTAATACTTACCTTTGTAAGGTGAAAAAGATACACCTTCTTCTTATAAAAGCATTCATAAAGCCTTTCCTTGCCACTTTTTTTGTGGTAATGTTTATTCTTTTGATGTTCTTTTTATTTAAGTGGATTGATGATTTAATAGGCAAAGGTTTCGAATGGTACACCATTTTAGAGTTGATGGCCTATGCCTCTGCGGCAAACGTATCTATGGCCTTGCCATTATCTGTACTGCTTTCTTCCATCATGACTTTCGGAACACTCGGTGAAAATTATGAGCTTGTTGCAATCAAATCTGCTGGTATTTCTTTGCAAAAGGCAATGAGGCCCTTATTTGTAGTCATTATCATGTTAACCATTGGGTCATTTCTGTTCTCCAATTACATGCTACCTAAAGCAAACCTGAAATTTAGTTCCTTGCTCTATGATGTTCGAAATAAAAAGCTGGCCTTTTTGATAAAACCTGGAGTTTTTAATAATAGTATTCCCAATTATTCCATTCGCGTAGATGCCAAGGATGAAGATGGAACACTGCACAACATTATGATTTACGACCACAAGGGAACCAATGGTGTTCCAAAGGTAATCATGGCTAAGGAAGGTCAGATGAATAAAACTTCTGACGGAAAATTTTTGGTGCTCAAGTTAAAAGATGGCGTTCAATATGAAGAGCAGTCGAACAGTAGCGGGGCATACAATCCTCGTCAAATTTTCAATAGAAGCAGGTTTAAAGAAACTGAACCAAGATTTGATCTTTCTTCATTTGAAATGAATAGAACTGATCCCAATGCATTTGGAAATAGTACGCCAATGCTCAATTTAAAAGGAATTAAGAAAAAGGGAGATTCTTTAGGTAAGATTCTCGACACACTAAACATGACTGCTGAAAGGGTCGTAGTTAATAATTTTAAACAATTCAATGTGGCCAAAGGATACTCGAAAGTAAAAACTGCGCCCAAAGAAATTGGAGAAACTACATTACAATCAATTCCGGGTGGCTCAAAAAAACTTGCTTTGGATAATGCCTCGAATATTGTTTCGGGTATCGTTCAAAACCTAGCCAACGCTGGTCCACGCCATAATGATTTGGTGGGGGAGATTATTTTTACCAGAATCGAATACCAGCGTAAATTTACACTTGCCGCGTCGTGTATTCTACTGTTTTTCATTGGTGCGCCACTTGGTGCAATCATTAGAAAAGGTGGAATGGGGTTGCCTGTGGTGATTGCTATTTCTTTCTTTTTGGTTTATCACATTATCACCACTGTTGCAGAAAAATCACATATATGCTTTTATAAAAATGCAAACAAAATTAAATACCATAGAAGAGGCGATAGCTGACATTAAAGCAGGTAAAGTTATCATTGTTGTAGATGATGAAAATAGAGAAAACGAAGGTGATTTTTTAACTGCTGCAGAAAACGCAACGCCAGAAGTAATTAACTTTATGGCTACCTATGGACGAGGATTGATCTGTGCTCCACTTACAGAAGAACGCTGTAAAGAATTGAATTTAAATTTGATGGTGGGTAAAAACACTGCCGCTTATGAAACCAATTTTACAGTTTCTGTAGATTTAGTGGGCCACGGTTGTACCACAGGTATTTCAGCAAGTGATCGTTCGAAAACTATGCTGGCACTTGTTAATCCTAAAACTGATCCAGAAGAATTGGGCCGTCCGGGGCATATTTTTCCACTCATTGCAAAAGATGGTGGCGTAATTCGTCGTGCTGGTCATACCGAAGCTGCAGTTGATTTGGCTCGCCTTGCAGGGATGAAGCCAGCAGGATTATTAGTCGAAATTTTGAAGGAAGATGGCGAAATGGCCAGACTTCCGGATTTATTTAAAATCGCCGAGCAACATCAAATGAAGATCATTTCTATTGAGGATTTGATTGCTTATCGATTGAAGATTGATAGTTTGATTAAAGCAGAGGTTACCATTGATTTACCAACTGCATGGGGCGATTTTAAAATGACAGCCTACACGCAATTGGATAATAACGCTACACATTTGGCAATTTCAAAAGGCGAATGGGCAAATGATGAACCAATACTGGCTCGGGTACACAGTTCTTGTGTTACAGGCGATATTTTTGGCTCATGCCGTTGCGATTGCGGCCCCCAATTGCACAAGGCATTGGAAATGATCCAGAAAGAAGGTAAAGGTGTGGTGGTTTACATGAATCAGGAAGGTAGGGGTATTGGATTAATCAATAAACTTCGTTCTTATAATTTACAAGATGCCGGTTTTGATACCGTTGAGGCAAATATCAAATTAGGTTTCAAAGGCGATGAACGCGATTATGGAGTTGGTGCTCAAATCTTAAGATCAGAAGGCGTGAGTAAAATGCGTTTGATGAGTAATAACCCAACAAAAAGAGCTGGATTAATTGGTTACGGCCTGGAGGTTGTAGAAAACATTCCGATCGAAATTGAAAGCAATGTTCATAACGAGCGTTATTTAAAAACGAAAAGAGATAAGATGGGTCACTCCATTATGAAAGGATAATTTTTTATCTTAAGAAGTAATGAAAAAGCGATTTTTAGTGGATAACTGAAAATCGCTTTTTTTATGGAGATATTTTGATTTTTTATTTTGTATCAATCAAGGCTATCTTCTTTGATTTCCTTTACTCTGATTAATAATCGCTTCCTTGTTAATTGATTTGTTCGTTTTAACCGGATTTTGCTCTTGTTTTCTTTTTAAATTCCTGCGGTAAGCGCCTGATATTTTTTGGATAAATTCTTTGAAAGTATCAAACTGTTGTGTATAAACCAATCCAAATGAAGTAACGTTCCTGTTTTGATCAATCCCCGGGTTGGCAAATATACTTTGAATGGTTGGTGGCTTGTTTGCCACTTTACCCAGCAAACTTCCATCTTTTTTAATCAAAAATAAACCTTCTACCTCACCACCAACATTACTTCTGTTAAAGTCGATAATGGTAAAATCATTCAAGCTGTTACGGTCAACAATACCCGCATTGATGATTAACCGATCATTAAACAATTTTACTGATGCACTGGCCTCACTCAATGAGCGAACGTTAAGATCGACAAAGTTTAAGTTTAATGAAGAAAGCACGTTATTAAACTGGTTAAACACCAACTCTGTTGCGGTACTCGTTGCTGTAGAGCTTAGCTGATTTCCAATCGATTCACCTCCGTTTCCGGGAGCAAAACTTCTTCTGATAATTAAACTGAAAGCCTGTAAATTCAGGTTGTTTTGGTCACTAAAATAAGTTTGAAGTTCTTCCTTAATAGCGGGTTGGGCAGGGAAAAAAATGTCTAATTTAATATCTGGTTGAAGTAATAAGCCCGTTAAACCCATTTCAACTTCAGTATTTACCCTTTGATTGGCATTGCTACTCGCATCTCTGTTGGCAGCTTTAAACAATTCGTTAAGGTTTGCACGTAAGGCATAAACCGCTTTTAAATTAATTTGTGCACCAGTAGGATTACCCGTCCAGCGAATGGTTCCACCCTGTCTGATTTCGAATTTTTTATTGATTACTTCCTGAGCTGTAAAATCAAAACTACCTGTTTCGATAATATAATCACCAGACATTTCAAAATCACCCAGACTATTGATGTTCAGATTCAGTTCTGCATTACCCTTGCCGCTCAAATTACCCAAAGTGGTGTAAATGTTGGCAGTAGTGTTCGGGTCTATTGCAAGTTTGAATGTTAACGTTAAACCATCAAAATTAGTGGTTTTCTTTACCACTTTACTAGAGTCTCTACTCACGAAATTAATGAAATCTTTATCTGAAACCGTTTCCGAACTATTCAATGGAAGATTGAAAACAGTTCCTTTTTCAGTTTTAGCTTTAATATCGATTTTCATTTTACTGGTTGGCCCATTGAATTTGAAATCGCCACTGGCATAAGCTCTACCGAAATAAATAGAATTATCTTTTGACGTAGTGTTCAAGGCCATCAAATTCGTTGCCTTTAGCACAACATTATCTAAGGTAGGGTCATCCAGGTTATTTAGGTCGATCGATCCATTGGCTATTCCGTCATGTCCTTCCAAGTCGGTCAGCTTAAAATTATCCAGGGTGATCACACTACTTTCCACTTTTACCTCATCTGTAATTACATAAGTGGTTTTAAGGTAATTTACCATTAACTGGCCCTTTTTGAAAGCTAAATTCCCATCAATTTTAGGATTATCCAGTTTGCCTTTAACGGTTAAATCTGCTGATATTTCTCCTTTTAAATTAGAAACCAATTGTTTCACAAATGGTTCTAAAATGGTCAATTTGCTATCATTCATTCTCACATTCAGGTCAATCAGTTTTTCTTTTAAATCAAGATTTCCTGTTAGTTTAAATGTTTCTGAATTTTCTGCTGTAATTCTTGTAAACACATTGATTTTATTCGTTGCGTTATTGAATGAAGAAGTATCTGTAAGCGTACCGATATAGATGTCATTAAAAGTTAATGAGTCGATTTTCAAATCATCATTCACTTTGGGTGCTTTTAAAATACCGTACAGATTGGTCATTCCGTTCACGTTACCACTTAATTTTACGCCAAATCCTTTCGTAAATGGGTTAAGCGTTTTAAGATTAAAATCTTTAAAGCCAACTACGAGCAAATCTTTTTGGTCTTCAGAAATTAAGCCGTCAATAGTCATTTGCTGTTCACCATTGGTTAAATCAAAATTGCTGATTAAGGTTTTACCATTGTTTAATGCAATACGAACTTTTTCCTGAATGCGCCATTCTTCACTGTTTATTTTCAAAATAGAAGGTAGAACACTTAATCGGGCAATAGTATCTTCATTTTTAGTGAATTCAACCAATCCGTTTAAATCCAGTTGATTGGCTTCATCTGAATTTGACATTTTAACGTTAAACGAAAGACTGTCATTCCGAAGAATGTTGGAGATATTTACATCTTTTATAAAAAGACTATCGTTTAGCTGTACGCGATCAGAGGTGACGATTAATTGTAGCTGTTCTTTTGTGGTATTTTCATCAAGAATAATGTTATTAACCACAACGCCGTTGTATTTAAGTGTTTTTACATAGCCGTTTAATGTGGCGGTGTTATTTCTGGAATCGAAATCGCCAATCAGGGTTGCACCTTCTTCCATTTCCAGACCTGGAGAAATAAACTGAGCGAGTGGTTCGAACTTCTTTACGCGTAAGTTGAATTTAAAGATTTGATTTTTATAATTGAAAATCTTTGCTCTTAGCGATGGAACATAAGTTTTTGCAATGGCTTTATAGTATGATACGATGGAATTTAAGTCGTATTCTCCTTTGATGCTGGCATCTAAAATATCAGATTTGATATCTAAAGTCCGGTTTTGGCCAGTTCCATTGGCGATGAGCTGAACTGAATCGACATTGTATATTCCTTTTGGATTCTGAAGCCTGATTTCCTGAATCAGCAACTGACCTTCAATGTTGTTTAGGTTTGTGCCAGAAAAGTTGGTGCTAAACTTGGCATCTACCAAAAGTGAGTCATCCAACAATTTTAAGGCCTTTAACCTTGCTTTTGTTATTGTTGCCTTGAAGTTAAATACCGGAAGTTTAGGGTTTAAGTTTACTCCGCCATCAAAAACCAGTTTAATATTCCGGTCATTAATACTCAGTTTCCCGTCGAAATTTTTCTTCTCAAACTTCCCGTCGATCTTAACATTTCTATATCTGTAGTTATTAAAATCAATATATTCTACATCGCCATTCAGCTGCTCAGTTAAATCTTTTAGTTCAGTTCCACGCCCTTTAACATACAGTGATGAGGAAATACGGCCTAATGATTTCTCATCCAAAAGATTGCCAATATTGAAATCGAAGGTTTTTACATTTCCTGTGTAGGAGGGCACATCATTTTTATCGATTTTCATGTTTACATCCGAAACAATTCTTCCCAGCTTGGTTTTAAACTCACCATAGGCAATAAAATCGTTCTGAAAACCTGTAAAGTTTCCATTAAAATTGATGTTTCCGAATTTGTTTACAATACTCGGAATGATCGCTTTTTTACTTCCTGTAAATCCGACAAGTACTTCATCCAAATCTTTTTTATTTGTGCCGGCCATTTCAATTTTCAAGTCCATAAAGGTTTCTTTCCATCTTGGAAGTCCTTTAATGATGAAATCTCCTTTGATATGCGTTGCTTTTCCTGAGCGGATGGAAAGTTTTTTCGCACGAAGATTATTGACTAAGCCTGTAATCTGCCCGTCTACGTCAACCTCAATCTTCATGCTATTCAACTCGGGAGCAAAAAAAGAAACATCTTTTGATGATAAATGGCTCTCTTTGAAAATGGCTTTCATCCTTACACTATCCACATAGTGATTAAAATCTCTGTAGCTTTTAAACTTCATTTGATAATAATCCGTTAATCGACTGTGATCAGTTACCAATAATAGTTTTTTCAGTTCAATGGCATTGCTGTCTATTGTGGTTTCTGCAGTAAGGTTTTTCAAATAAAAACCGCTTTTTTCTTTTAAGGTTAAATTTTTAATATTGGTTTTAACGAGGTGATTTTTAGTATCCAATCCTTCAAAAATTCCACTCAATTCTTTAACATCAACGTTATCGAAATTTACATTTTTGCCTTGAACAGTATCTTTGGCAGCATAATTTTTATATCTGAAAGCAAATTTGTTTAAGATAATTCTTCCAAGGGTAACGTCAAAAGGCTTGCTATTGGGTTTCTTTACAGTAGGTTTACCAGAATCAAAATAGTTAATGATGAAATCGAGATTAGAAGACTTATCTTTGAAATCCTTTAGGAAAAACTGGCCGTTATTGATTTGAACCGTACTGATGTCGATGATTTTTTTATCAATGGATAATTGATTGATATCAACCATAAACTGAGGCGTACTCAATAAAGTGTCTTTTTGAAGATCGAGAACAAGCAAATCTTCCAATACGATTGATTTGAAAGGCTTGATGTAGAGACTT
The DNA here is from genome assembly GCA_004210715.1 of Pedobacter sp. Taxonomy (GTDB): domain Bacteria; phylum Bacteroidota; class Bacteroidia; order Sphingobacteriales; family Sphingobacteriaceae; genus Pedobacter. The sequence continues at coordinate 221 of SEDB01000152.1, read as the reverse complement.
TTAATGGATATGGTAGTTTTAAGCTCTTTTGATAAATATGCTGCTGCTTTTTGGGCAACATAAGTTTGAACAGGCTTAAACTGTAGTGAAAAAATAACAAGTGCCAGCAGCAAAATTATTGATGCAATTACCCAAAGGAGTATTTTAAATAGTTTTTTAATAATTTTGCAGCTTAAAAATAAATAATTTGTCTGTTATACTTGCTATCGAATCTTCTTGCG
>SEDB01000645.1 GCA_004210715.1 Pedobacter sp. | reverse complement strand
TTTGCGGAACAAACCATACATGAAACTTATAAGTTAAAGCTGGATAATATTCAAAATATCATTAAATCGAAAACGGATGATATTAAAAAAGCCGAAATAGAGGTAGACAAAGCAATGGAGGTTAAGGTTGCTGAAGTTAAAAATAGGATAGTTATCAGTGATGTTCAGCTTAAAAAAGAGGTAGACATACTTCAATCTGAACTATTGGTGCGCAAAAAAGCTTTGTTTAGGATAACCAACAGTGAAACAATTGCTAAAGCAGAAGATGCGCTTAATAAAGAAATAAATGATAAAATAAACGTTTTACGCAAAAGTGCAGTTAAAGATGAAGCCAGTGAGATAAATGAGATTTCAAAAGCCTTAAAAATTGATTTTGACAACAAACGCAAAGCGATCACAGAAGATATTGATAAGCAAATAAAAGAAGAAACCGAGCTTAAAAAGGAATACCTGGGCAGGTTGGATTTATTAAAGCTTAAGCGAAAAGCTGTGGAGGAAGAAAAAGATGGCGTGCTGGAAGAGGTTTTGATTACTGGAAAAAGAAAAATTCGAAATCAGTTTTTAACCGATTTTGAAAGTAAATTTAATAAACATTTCGATGCTTTAGCTGAGAAGATTGGCGAGAGTGGTTTAAAAAATTTAGGATCTAATGTATTTGCAGATTTTACTGTTTATGAAGATGATAGCTGTTGCGATTGTAACCCTAAAAATGTAAAGCATAAAGAACTTACGCCTTTAGCAGTACCAATTTCCAGAATTATTGCATATAACCAATTTAGAGAAACTACATCTAAAGTACAGGTTTTGAATAATCTGTTCCACCCAGATTTTTATGAAGTTATCGTGAAATCGGAGCCTAAATTTGGTTCAATAAAGTTTGAAGAAGAAGTTTATGAACCAATTCCAGATAAAAAGAGACAGGTATTGGTTTATACTTTAAATCCGCAAAAACTCGATCGTAGAACTTTAACGCAAATGATTGCACTTGATGAATTTGATTATACCATCATTGAAAAAAGAAGTAAGGAAGAGGTTGGAACGGCCAAAATGAGTTTTTTTATCGCCATTGGCAGCATCAGCAAGCAGGAATTTGAACTCAGTGGGAGAGTATCTGGAGTTAAAGCCTTTAAAATAACTGCTTATCAAGGAAAAACATTTATAAAAGAGCAATCTTACTCAGGTGCCTATTTTAATATATTGTTGCCTGCTGGA
>SEDB01000644.1 GCA_004210715.1 Pedobacter sp. | reverse complement strand
TTCTGCAACATCACCATTCCGTTTTTATCATCGATATTGGTTAATGCAAAAGCTGATTTTGGCAGCATATCAAAAAATGCCTTTTTGGCTTTCAGGTAACTGTCAAATGTCTTATGGAAATCTAAATGATCGTGTGTAATGTTTGAAAATACCCCACCTGAGAAAGTCAATCCCTCAATGCGATGCTGTGAAACGGCATGAGAGCTTACTTCCATGAAACAGTAATCGCAACCTGCATCAACCATGTCTCTCAACAATTGATTTAATGCGATTGGGTTTGGAGTAGTATGGGTTGCAGGCACCACAGTTGCATTGATGTAATTTTCAACGGTTGATAGCAGTCCTGTTTTATATCCTAAATCTCTAAAAAGTTTAAATAAAATGGTGGCAATGGTGGTTTTACCGTTTGTGCCTGTGATACCAATCAGTTTTAGTTCTGCTGAAGGATTGCCAAAATAATTACCTGCCATGATCCCCAGTGAAACCGAAGTATTTTCTACTTTGATATACGTTATTGTAAAATCATGCACTTCAGGCAGATTTTCACAAATAATTACAGTAGCCCCTTGAGCAATGGTCTGCTCAATAAACTGATGCCCATCGGCAAGGGTGCCAACTACAGCAAAGAATACATCATCCTTCCCTACTTTACGCGAATCAAAGTTTAGGTTGTTGATTTCCCTATCGGTCTTACCAACCAATTCTTTAATCGTAATGCCATAAAGTAACTCTTGTAATTGCATTTTATTTACTATTTAGCACATGGTCACTATTACTCACCACGTAGACCTTAAACTTTTTATCCTAATTCAATTCTATCTGTACGCCCAGACCTTTTCCTACCCTGGTACCGGCGGCAATGGATTGTGCGATTACTTTTCCAGAGCCAATTACTTTTGTTTTCAAACCTGCATTACCTAAAAGATAAAGCGCATCTTTCAATCCCATTCCAGACACGTTAGGCATTACCCCTTTGCGTTCGGTATTCTCCTGGAAAACCTCTCCTGCACTGGTGTCAACAATATTATAATATTCAGATTTTGACGCGAAAAGCGGTTTAAATCCAAAGGCTTTATATACTTTTTGAGTGGCTTTGCTCTGACCTGCTTTTGTTGGCGGGTTACCTGTATTGCCCACCAAACGGGTAGGCATATCGTTATACATCTGCATATCACTTGCATAAATACGATCGGCAATTTCTCTGAAAACCGG
>SEDB01000151.1 GCA_004210715.1 Pedobacter sp. | reverse complement strand
TAAAAATGAATTCTTTGCGAAACGCAAAGTGTTAGTCTGAGCATTTAATGTTAGCGAACGAGGTAATATGTTGAGGGATCTGATCATGCTGAAACTTTATAGATTAAAAAGCCCCGTAGTAAATACCACGGGGCCAATATTAAGAATTAGTTTTTAACAATAGTGTAAGTTCCACCAGTTACTTTATCTGCCGTTTTAATCACAGTAAGTGTAATTGTGTAAGTCCCTGCAGTGGTCACTTTAATGTTGTCGCCGCCTGTTGTTAGTGTAGCACCGCCACCTAAATTAAGATCCCAGGCATGACCAAAACGGAATTTGAATTCTCCAACGCCCAAAGTTGTTTTTAATGAATATACTGTAAACTTACCATCGTTTACACCTTTCATATCAGTGTCGTTGTTCCATCCACCTAAAGTCGCATCACCAATTAACGACCATTCGTTCGGTGTACCAAAAACAATAGTGTTTTTATTTAAATCAACAGTAACCTGTTTAACAATTGCTTCAGGAGCTTTTAAGTTATCACCAGCACTTGAGCTAATTTTACCAGCACCGGCATCACCATAAGCAACATCCCATTTTTTAGCCGGTGTGATTTTAAATTCTAAGTTTCCTGTTGTATAAGCAATCATACCGGTGTAAACACCATTGCTTGATAAAGAGATTAAACTGTCTGCTGTAGATGGATTCCATCCTTGATATGCACCAGGTGCATAAATCCAGGCAGAAGCCAAATATGGTGTAGCATTCAATGTTAATACATTTGAATAAGTCAAATCGTTCGCCGCAGCTCCTGATTTTAATCTTACTTCCACTTGTGCTGGCGTACCCACTACACCACCTAAAGCTAAAATCATGTTATTAACTTCTGTGATGGTTGGCGCATAGCTTCTGGTGGTTACTGCAACTTCTCTAGGCGTAGCAAAATTGGTTCCTTTTAAAGCGAACTGTAAAGTAGTACTTACTGGAACCACGTAACCTGTTGAAGTAGCCAACGGATAAGTTAATGTTGTTGCTGGTAAAGTTCCGTTAGCTTGCACTAAATTTAATGTTGTTGTTGAGGCGGTAAGTGTACCAGCTGCCTCGATGTTAGAAACCGTTCTGGTTTCATCCTTTTTACACGACCAAAGCGATACTGCAATTAAGCCTAAAGCTAAGGTTTTGAATAATTTTGATTTCATATCTTTCTATCAATAAAGATTAATAACCTGTGTTTTGAACCAAATTCGGATTAGCAATTAAATCTGCCAATGGAAGTGGATAAAGGTTGCGGAATGCTGGTAAAGTAGCACCTGCCTGTACACCACCTTTGTACGGCCATAAATAAGTTGAACCTGTGAATTTTCCGAAACGGATTAAATCTGTACGGCGGTGTCCTTCCCAATATAACTCGCGACCACGCTCATCTAAATAAAAATCAGTAGATAAGGCAGCTGCGCTCACATTTCCTGAGGTATTGCCATAAGCTCTAAAACGCAATTCATTTACGTAAGTTAAAGCTAAAGCTGCATTACCGCCTGAACCGCCACGGGCAACTGCTTCACCGTAAATTAAATACTGTTCAGCTAAACGGAACAATGCAAAATCTAATGAACTGAATGTTCCATTCAAAGATCTGCCTGCAGCACCAGACGAAGTCACATTTTTAAATTTAGTTACACGTAAGCCGTCTGTAAATTCGCCAACTGCATCAACCGCTCTTTTAGTACCGAAGAAAGTACCACGCTTATCTAAAGTTCCATTAGCATCAGGGAATAAATTTGGTAAGTTTTGACGTGTTCTGTTACCACCCCAACCACCAGAAGGAACACCAAATGATGTTGGGTTCATATCTGCATTGATTCCTGCATTGATTAAGAAAGTGGTACCACCGTAATTGGTTCCATTGATACCATCGTAATTGATGGTTAAAATGTTTTCTGTATTATTTACTTCGTTATCTGCTTTAAACAAATCCATATAGTTTGCTTTTAAAGAATAACTGGCTGCAATTACTTTGCTTGAATAAGTAATGGCTTCAGTATATTTTGCAGTACCTGTGTAAACCTGTGCATTTAAGTATAATCTTGCTAATAATGCCCAATCTGCACCTTTATCAGCACGGCCGTATTCATTAGTACGTGGCTCTGCTAAATCACTTTCAATAGCTTTTAACTCAGACTCAACATAGTTGAACAAAGCTGCTCTTTGAATTTGTTTCGGATTTACTTTACCAATGGCATCATCTTCAGTTACAAACGGCGGATTGCCAAAGGCATCTAACAATACCCAGTATTGAAAAGCTCTTAAGAAACGGGCTTCAGCACGGTAACGCGTAATGGCAGTTGCATCAGCACCAGTGATGTTTCTGCTAGCCAATTTTTCTGGTGTACTTTCGCGTAAAAATTCATTGGCGAAAGTAATCTGCAATATACTTCTTGAATATAAACCACGTAAAAACTGGTTATCTGGTGTAGGGATGCCATAATCTAATTCAGGAATACCAACATCACCCCAGGCACAAATTGCCTCATCGGTTACCAATTCTTGTGAAGTCCAAAATAAACGAAAGAAATCTGCATAACCTGCGTTTAATCCTCCTACGTCACTATTATCAGAGCCCGAAGGGCTTGTTAAAGCGTAAGTTGCGTATAATTTAACCAAACTATTTTTATAACCTGCCGGCGTTGCATAAACAGTTTCTGCAGTTACATCGTTGGTCGGTGTTAAATTAAACGATTCTTTTTTGCATGAATTTAATGACAGCAGTAATGCTCCTGATGCCAAAATCATTTTAAATGAATTTTTCATTTTTATATTTTTTCTTTGATAGGTTTCGATCACAATCGTTTCTGTGGTTGCATTTGCAAAATTTAGATGGATCATGTTCATCGCTATTAATAATTAAAAACCAACATTTAAACCTAAAGTATACGTTCTTGGACGTGGGTATAAGTTGTAATCTATACCTGATACTGATTCAGGATCAATTCCCTTGTACTTAGATACGACAAATACGTTTTGGCAGTTTGCTGAAATACGCATTGACATAGTTCCGTTTTTCGACAATTTACCTACGTTATAAGATAAACCAGCATTGTCCATTTTCAAGAATGAAGCATTTCTGATGTAGTAATCACTTAAATACTGAACGCCTGATGCACCTGAGAAATTGGTGTTGTATAAATCTGATGTAGAGTTATTCAAGATACCTTGAGTACTTAACACGTTGTTTCTGATACCGAAGTTTGAAGAAATATTATCGTAGATATAGTTACCAAAGTTTGCTCTCAATACTGTACTTGCTGTCCATCTTTTGTACGTGAAAGAGGTATTGAAACCTAAAGTGATTACTGGATCTGGAGATTTGTAGAAATACTGGTCAGCATCATTTACTGCACCATCACCATTCAAATCCTGATAAACACCTTCTAGTGGTTTACCGTCAGCATTGTAAACTTGTTTGTAAACAAAGAATGAACCTGGTAATTGATTTACAGCATTATATTTCAAGTGAATACCTGTACCGCCTGTAATATCGCCAGCATCTATTTTAAATCCAGAATTTGGATTTAACGTTAAGTTAGTTACTTTTCTTTTGTTATAAGCTCCGTTCACTCCGATATCCCAGGTAGTGTTTTCAGTTTTGATTGCCACATAGTTTAAACTTACCTCAGCACCTCTAACTTCCATGTTACCAACATTGGTGGTTAACACGTTGCTAAAGTTTGTACCTACAGGGATCGTTACCGTACTTAATAAATCTTTGGTTTTCTTGAAATAAGCATCAATGCTACCATACAATCTTCCCTTTAAAAATCCGTAATCTAAACCTGCGTTATAGGTTGTTGTAGTTTCCCATCTTAAATCAGGATCGTAACCTGCAGGACTGTAATAGTTGTAGTAAGTATTTCCAACCTGATATTGACCGTTGTTGGTACTTGCATAATACTTCGATAAGTAATCGTAGTTACCAATACCATCTTTATTACCAGTTTCACCATAGGTTAATCTCAATTTCAAATCAGAAATCACTTTGCTGTCTTTTAAGAAATCTTCACCAATAATTCTCCAGGTAAAACCTGCTGAAGGGAAATAACCCCAACGATTATCCTCAGCAAACTTTGAAGAAGCATCAGCTCTCATTGTTCCTGATAAGATATATTTATCATCAAAAGTGTAATTGAAACGACCGTAGTATGAAAGCAATTTATTCTGATCAATTGAGAATGGAAAAACTGGAGTAGTTTGTAAAACACCGGTTCCTCTATATGTTGCGAAGTTGTAATTGGTAACTGCATCATCGTAATAACCGTAACCAGCAGTTACATCAAATCTGCTTTTGCCTAAAGTTTTAGCGTAAGTTAAATAAGCTTCAGAGAATTTGTTCATTTCTGTGTTCAATCTTCTTGAGAACGAACCTTCTGTTGAGAAACTCTGTGCTGCATAAATTGGAACAATTGTACGTCCATAACCTTTTGAGTAATCATAACCAGCGTTAATCACGGCATGTAATTCAGGTAAAAAATGGAAAGAATAATCTAATTTTAAGTTACCAAAACTTCTTGCAGCGTTACCATGATTATCTTGTTGCTCAATTAAGGCAAGTGGATTACGTGGCGCATTAGGATTTGGAACACCTGCAGAAGTGATCCATTCAAAATAATTTCCAAATTTGTTATTTGAATAAACTGGTTGTGTTGGGTCGAACTGAATTGCTGCACCAATTGCACCATCATTTGGATATTGGGAATCGGTTAACGAACCTTTTAAGTTCAATTCGATTTTTAAATGATCTTGAAATAATTTAGGAGAGATGGAGAAAGCACCAGTAGCTCTTTTCAGTTTACTTCTCACTACCACACCCTCTTGTTCTAGATAACCTCCAGAAACACGGTAAGGTACACCTTTAAATGAACCAGCAATACTTAAGTTGTTATCTGTTGTGAATGCAGTTTGATAAATTTCATCTTGCCAATCTGTGCTCGCCGTACCTAATAAAGCTTTCTGCGCTGCGTTACCGTTTGCATTTACAAAAGCACGAACTTCATCCGCTGAAAGTACATCAACTTTTTTTGCTACAGTTGAAATAGAGTTATTTGTACTTAGGTTAATCTGTGGCGCTCCTGATGAACCTTTTTTGGTGGTAATTAAAATTACGCCGTTAGATGCTCTTGAACCGTAAATAGCAGTTGCGTTTGCATCTTTTAAAACAGTAAAGGTTTCAATATCATTAGGGTTAATTAAAGAAAGTGGACTTGGTGCATTACCAATACCATTTCCACTAAAAGGAACCCCATCAACCACGATTAACGGATCGTTACTGGCGTTTAATGATGCACCACCGCGAATACGAATGGTACTACCACCGCCTGGCGAACCGCCACCAGAGATGATGTTAACACCGGCAACTTTACCTTGAATCAATTGTTCAGGTGTTGTGATGGTACCTTTTTGAAAATCTTTTGAATTTACGGTCGTGATCGAACCTGTTAAATTTTTCTTTTCCGCTGTACCATAACCGATTACAACAACCTCGTTAAGTTTTTGTGCGTCAGGCACAAGTTGAAAATTAACTGTTGCGTTTGCAGAAACGGTAACAGCTTTGTCTAGGGTTTGGTAACCAATGAAACTTGCAGACAAAGTAACAGCGCCATTCGTTAGGCTTGTTAATTTGAAGATACCGTTAGCATCTGTTGAAGTACTTCTTGTTGTTCCTTTAACAATTACTGAAGCACCTGGCAAAGGTAAGCCGGTTTCATCAAGCACTTTTCCAGATATAGTTCCGGTTTGTGCTTTTACAATTAATGCTGATAAAACTAACAGCACCAAAAGCCCCTGTTTAAACAGGTAAAATACTCTCATATTCGAAGCTCGTTTAAGTATAAAAATTTGGTT
>SEDB01000643.1 GCA_004210715.1 Pedobacter sp. | reverse complement strand
TCAAAACTGATTACCGGATAAACCAATACCGCAAAACTCGGGCGAAGATCAATCTTTTCAGGATTTTCAATTTTTAAATCGCTGTAATGTGAAGCCAGGGTGGAAGCAAAATGTCCTCCTGCAGAAAAACCCATAATGCCTAACTTATCTGTTTTGACACCATATTTTTTGGCATTTTTTCTCACTAAATAAATGGCTTTTTGCGCATCCTGTAATAAGGCATAAGTTTTATCCACCATAATCTGATCACTTGGCAAGCGGTATTTTAAAACAAAAGCCGTTACGCCAATGGCATTGAATCGTTTGGCTACATCCGTTCCTTCATGACTGAATGCTAAAGCACCATAACCACCGCCCGGGCAGATAATTACCGCAGTACCTGTAGCGATGTTTTTAGGCGCTTCAAAAACAGTTAATGTTGGTACAGAAACTTTCGTAACACTTAAAGTTCCGTTTGCCCGTGTCTCTGTATTTTCCACATAGGCGGTAGGGGTTGGCTTGGCACCGGGAATATTATCCGGATATAGCGGAATAACTTCTTGTGCCTTTGAAAATTGAACCGTCATAAATATCAACAGGAAAAGGAATGATGTTTTTGCCATGATTTATTTTTAAAATTCCATTAAATATGCTTTCAAAAAGTCATTAATATCGCCGTTTAAAACTGCATCAGGGTTTGAAGTTTGGTAATTGGTACGATGGTCTTTAACCCTTCTATCATCCAACACATAACTTCTAATCTGCGATCCCCATTCAATTTTCTTCTTCGATCCCTCTACCGCAGCAATCGCCTCATTGCGTTTACGTTCTTCAATTTCGTATAACTGAGATTTCAGCAAACGAATGGCGTTTTCTTTATTTTGAAGTTGCGATCTCGACTCCTGATTTTTAATGATAATGCCTGATGGTTTGTGGTATAAACGAACCGCTGTTTCCACTTTATTTACATTTTGTCCGCCAGCACCACCCGCTCTGAAAGTTTCGAATTCAATATCTGCCGGGTTGATGTCAATCTGAATGGTATCATCTACCAAAGGATAAACATAAACAGATGCGAAAGAAGTATGCCGACGGGCATTGGAATCAAACGGCGAAATCCTAACCAAACGATGAACGCCATTTTCGCCTTTCAAATAACCATACGAAAAATCGCCATCGAACTGAAGCGTTACCGATTTAATGCCGGCAATCTCCCCTTCCTGACTATCTTGTTCGGT
>SEDB01000642.1 GCA_004210715.1 Pedobacter sp. | reverse complement strand
TATACACAAAGTGATAATGATATTTTAGCCGCGAAACGGGTAGATAGTTTAATGAATAGATTATTTATCGAGCCTGCCCAGGGTTTAGGTTTTCCGACAGCAGATTGGGATGTGCTGGAAAAATTTCAAATCGAATATGGAACCTGGCGATTAAACGAACGGATGAAGTTTGATTTTGACTTTATTGGCCTTCAAAATTACTTTCCGTTAACAGTTAAATTTAATGCTTTTATCCCAGTAATACAGGCCTGGGAAGTGAAAGCGAAAAGCAGAAAAAAACCACATACATCAATGGGTTGGGAAATTAATGCCAATAGCTTTTATAATATCATTAAACAATTTGCTGCTTATCCAAATGTTAAAAATATCATGATAACAGAAAATGGTGCTGCTTATCATGATAAATTAGTACATGGAAGCATAGTTGATGCAGAACGGATTGAATATTTTGAGCTGTATCTGGCTGCTTTATTGAAGGCAAAAAACGATGGTTTAAATATTACTGGCTACATGGCCTGGACTTTAATGGATAATTTTGAATGGGCAGAAGGATTTAATGCCAGGTTCGGTTTAGTGCATACTGATTTTAAAACGCTGAAACGTACCATCAAATATTCTGGTTATTGGTGGCAGGAGTTTTTGAGAAATTAGATTATTTCCCGCAGATTTTCGCTGATCAGGTCCGCAGATTTAAGTGGGTTTAAGTTTTTTGTCCTTTGAATGGATCTGTGAAGATCTGCGATATTTATCTTTTTAAATCTGCGGAGAACTTTAAAAAAAATCCCGTCTTGATTTTACTCAAAATGGGATTTTTAACATGTAGGATTTAACTTCCGACTAGAGACTTAAGATAACTAAGCGCCAGCTTTCGCGGCAGCTTCAGCTCTGATGATGTTCAACGCACCACCAGCTTTAAACCAATCAATTTGTTGTGCATTGTAACTATGGTTAACCGGGAATTGCTCTTCACTTCCATCTAAATGATGTAAAACCAAAATCAATGGCTTATCTGGAGCAAATTCTGTTAAGCCTAAAATATCAATGGTATCGCCTTCTAAAATTTTATCGTAATCATCCTTATCTGCAAACGTTAAGCCCAGCATACCTTGTTTTTTAAGGTTGGTTTCGTGAATACGGGCAAAAGATTTAACCAATACAGCACGAACACCCAAATGACGAGGTTCCATGGCTGCATGTTCACGAGATGAACCCTCTCCAT
>SEDB01000641.1 GCA_004210715.1 Pedobacter sp. | reverse complement strand
GATAATGGAACGGCAGGTAAACTTGCCGGGATGGTTATTGGCATAAAAGATAACATCTGTTACAAAGATCACATCGTTACCGCATCTTCAAAAATGCTTGATGGATTTATTTCTCCATACTCTTCAACTGTGGTGCAAAGATTATTACAAGAAGATGCGATTATTATTGGTCGCCTTAACTGTGATGAATTTGCCATGGGTGGCTCAAATGAGACCTCATATTTCGGAGCAGCAAAAAATGCCGCTAATCCTGAACTCGTTCCTGGTGGTTCTTCTGGTGGTTCGGCTGTCGCTGTTCAGGCAGATATGTGTTTATCAGCTTTAGGAACCGACACCGGTGGCTCGGTTAGGCAACCTGCTGCTTTTTGCGGCCAGATTGGCTTAAAACCAACTTATGGCCGGATTTCAAGATATGGTGTTATCGCCTATGCTTCTTCCTTTGATCAGGTTGGACCAATAACTTCATCTGTTGAAGATGCAGCACTGCTTTTACAAGTTTTAGCTGGCGCTGATGAAAATGATTCAACGGTTTCACAATTGGAAGTTCCCAATTATCCCACGCTTTTGGCAGATAATAAAACAAAAAAAATTGCCATTTTAAAAGAAACGATTGAGAGCGATGCGCTTGATCCGGAAATTAAATCAGCAATATTAAAATCCATTGAAGATCTAAAGGCTCAAGGACATACTGTGGAGTATGTATCCTTTGATCTTTTAGATTATCTCGTTCCTGCTTACTATATTTTAACTACCGCTGAAGCTTCTTCAAACCTTTCCCGTTATGATGGCGTACATTACGGCCACCGCAACACAGAAGCCAAATCATTAACTGAGCTTTATAAATTATCTCGTGCTGAGGGTTTTGGCGAAGAGGTAAAACGTAGGATTTTGCTTGGAACATTTGTTTTAAGTGCTGGTTACTATGATGCGTACTATCAAAAAGCACAACAAGTTCGTCGGTTGATCAGAGAAAAAATGGATAACCTTTTTGAAACTTTTGATCTCGTTTTATCTCCGGTAGCACCTACTCCAGCGTTTAAAATTGGCGATAATGTGCAAGATGCATTAGTGATGTATATGGCCGATATTTTCACTGTGTTGCCTTCATTGAGCGGAAACCCAGCGATTGCTTTGCCACTAGGCAATAATTCGGAAGGTTTGCCGTTAAGTATTCAATTTACAGCCAAACATTTTGAGGAAGATAAGCTTTTGGCTTTTTC
>SEDB01000640.1 GCA_004210715.1 Pedobacter sp. | reverse complement strand
TTTGGATGAAAAAGCAGTGCCCAACCTTTTGGTTCTGCAACAATTGCATCTTCAGGTATGCCTATAATCTGTCCTGGGCCAACCGCAACAACAGTTCCTTCCTCATAATCGTAATGGTTTCTCCCATACAATAAAGCGCCACACTTTAACTCTTTAAGGTAAAGGCAATAGAGGTTGAACTGGTAATTTCCTGGCTTTAATTGCTTCGCTTTAGAAACATCTACAACCGTAATTAAAGGATGAAGCGTATCTATTCCCCGAAGGTTATTGTATTGGGAAATACTGTTGATCTTCGTGAACTTTTCCATGTGATTATTTCTTAAATAATTAATCTTTTAGCGAATGAAATCTAACCAGGCGAATACATGAAATACCAATATGCTTCGAGCAGATCTTACTGGAACAAAATTCTTAAAAAATATAGGAAATGATTTATACAAATCACTGTTTAAGCTACCATTTTCACAGGCTTACAAACAATATCATCTTCTAATTTCTTTAATCTTCATTCAATTCGAGGTTTTTGGTAGACATTCAGGTAATCCATATACTTTGGCTGAAAAAAAATCACTGATATTTGAAAATCAGATTTCCAGTTGTAAGCATATAATATATAATCAATTTATGAAGAATCGTTTTCTAGCCTACTTAATAATGAATATTTTAATGGCGCTCCCTGCTGTATTATTGGCCCAAAAACCTGATGCAGCCAATCAGAAAAAGCAAAGTAATTTTACCGGAAATGTAGCTGTGAAAATGCACACTGAACCAAAAAACAGTCTGGATTGCTCTCTAGGGAGCGTAAGTTTCGGGCCCGGGGCAAGAACAAACTGGCATAAACATCCGGGTGGGCAAATTCTTTTAATTACAGAAGGTACAGCTTTTTACCAGGAGCGGGGAAGTGAAAAACGCACTTTAAAGATGGGGGAATCGATTACCTGCCCGGCAAATGTGGAACATTGGCATGGTGCTACTCCAAAAGTTAAAATGACACACCTTGCAGTGGGCCCTAATACCAACCGTGGCCCTGTTGTGTGGCTTGAAAAAGTGACAGACAATATTTACTTAAAATAAATTTCTTAAAAACACAAACATGATTAAAACCAAAATAAAGCGTACCATATTAACCCTGACTTTCTTGTTTGCAGGGAGCGAAGGTTTTTCTCAAAATGATACGGCCAGCAACAGCTTAAACTCCAGGCAAAAAGGATTGGTTGCCA
>SEDB01000150.1 GCA_004210715.1 Pedobacter sp. | reverse complement strand
GTCGGCGAATACTGGTCACCTGGTGATCTTCAATCCATGCTCGATTATATCAATGCAACCGGAAGACGCATGTCCTTATTTGATGCCTGCCTTCAGGCGAACTTTTCACGCGCCTCAAAAGAAGGAGAAAACTTTGACCTGACTACTATTCTTCAGGGCACGCTTGTAGAGGCCTTACCCGAACTTGCTGTTACACTGGTAGAAAATCATGATACCCAGCCCCTTCAATCCCTGGAGCAAACGGTAGAGCCCTGGTTTAGGGCGCATGCCTATGCAGTCATCCTGCTTCGGGAAGCTGGATACCCTTGCGTATTCTACTCGGATGTATATGGTTCGAGTTATACCGATAAAGGTACAGATGGATTCGACCATGAAGTTACCATGGAACCTTTACCACAATTAGAGGCGCTTTTGAATTTAAGAACAGACAGAGCCTACGGTGAACAAAGAGATTATTTAGATCATCCAAGCTGCATTGGTTGGACCAGATCGGGGGATGACGGCCATGAAAATTCAGGAATCGCAGTAATTTTATCAAACGGCTCGGCGGGAACCAAAAGGATGGAAGTCGGCCTTCATTTTGCAGGGAGCGTATTTCATGATTACCTATCACATCATCAGGGGAAGGTCACTATTGGCGAAGATGGCTGGGCAGAGTTTTACTGTGAGGCCGGATCAGTATCCGTATGGGCAAAAGCCTAAGCTTAGAACAATGAAATGTCAGTGAATAAATTTTACTGACATTTCACCCATATCTAAAGTGGCAGATTAAAGCGGGCCACCGTTCCTTTACCTGTAGGGTTAGTTTCGATCCGAATTTCACCCCCATGATGGGCAATAATCTCTGAACATAGAAATAAGCCTATTCCGCTGCCGGATGCAATTTTACTCGCATTTTCCACCCGGTAGAACTTTTCAAAAACTTTTGTATGTTCGGTCTCGGATATGCCAATACCATTGTCAATGACCAAAACCTGGATATTCGTATGGTCACCGGAGATTTCGATCTGAATTTTGGATTCACCTGGAGAATACTTAATTGCATTATTGATCAGGTTTGTCAGGACCTGTGCGATTCGGTATCTGTCCGCAGTAACCTTGAAAATATCTGTTTTTGTAGCAAGGCTGATTTCAAAATCGCCACTGGTGAGACTGGCATTGGCAATAACCTCTAGAGTCAGTTCCTCAAGATTGACAGTTTCCTTTTTCAGGATCATCTCGGTCTGGTGATATAACTTGTTATTGATCATATCATCCATAAGTCTCTCGACCTTCCCGCTTGCAGTAATTGCCCTTTCCGCAATAAGCTGATGCCTGGTGTCTCCAATTTTAGCAATGAATTTGTGCAGTAACTGTAAGTACCCTTTCACAACTGACAAGGGTGATTTAAGTTCATGGGTAGTAATATTCAGGATTTCATCACGCAAAATTTCTGCACCCTTTTTATCGGTTATATCAATGGTTGTACCTACTATGCGAACTGGTTTTAAATACTCGAAAATCACCGTCCCCCTTACCTGCAGCCAATGGATATTGTTACCGGTATGCCTGACACGGACTTCGAAATCATAGGTAGGTGTTTCCGGATTCATAGCCCGCATCAGCCCCTCTTCCCTTCGCCACCGATCCTCGGGTAGTATCGCATCTAATGAGCTGATCAGGTGATAAACGGAAGTTTATCCTGTTCTGGTCAGTACATTCAATCAGTTTGGTTTTAAGATCAAGTTCCCAGAAGCCGAGCTTAACCTGGGCAAGGGCTATAGCCAGGTGCTCCTCAGAAATCCTGGCAGAATTAAAAAAGTTTTTTGGCAATGATTTAGCTATTTATTTTAGCAAAAATAAGCATTCATCGATAAACTGCAAATTTGAAAATCCCGAAAATCTCAGATCAGTTGAAACATTTGGGCCAACGGGGGGTTAGATAATTAATAGAGCAAGAGTAATCAATTTATATATCAAAAACTTTACTTAAAACAATATAATCCGGTTACCGATGGAAGATAATATTTCAGCTGAGCTTAAACATTCATTTAATTTAGTGCCCAGTTGTTTAATGATCATTTCTCCAGGCATTTCGATTTCCATGGTCAACGACTATTTTGCGGATTGTTTAAAGATCGATAAGGATATCATAGTCAATATGGATTTAGCGCCCGGTCTAAAACTCATCCTGAATAGTTCGCCAGATCTCATTCAGGACTATGCACTTGATCTGGAACAATGGTTTAGAACAAACTTTGATAGGCTTTCCCTGAGCGCTGTAAAGGATGCTTTCAAATCAGAGTTTGAGGGAGTGTCTTATAACACGATATCTACGGATAAAAGTCCAGGGGCAATCATTTTAAACTTCGGTATTGGCAGCATAGCCTGTAAAAAGGCGATGGTTTCGGAGCGTGAGATGACGCTTCAGAACATGACAGATGATTCAGAAGTACTGATCAGTATGGTTGATGAATATGGAAACCTTGAATTCCGCAACCTTGCCTGGGAAAAGTTTATGGGAGAGAGGATCCCTTCGCAGGGCAGATTCCAATGGGAGGAACTGGTCCATGAGGATGACCTGGAGCCCTTTCATAATCAGCTTTACAATGCGGTTTCAACCAGGGCTTCATTTTCAGCAGAGCTCAGGATAAAGGATCGAAACAATCTCTATAGATGGTTAAAGATTAAAGGTTCACCAAGACTGAATAGTCATCAGCGTTTTTTAGGATATGTCTGCACCGCTATAGAAATAAGTGAAACTAAAAATCAGTTGCTGGAGCTTACCAGGCTAAATGAGGCGCTCATCATTTCCAATGCTGAAATCGCTGCCCGGAAAGAAGAACTTCAATCTGCATTGGATGCAGCTGAAATGGGAAGTTGCAGTTTGGACATCGCTACCTTGAAAGCAGAAATATCCCAAGAATACCGCAATCATTACGGTCTTCCTTTACAGGGAGACATTGACTGGCAAATGGTCACGCAGGCAGTAGAACCGGAATACCGTGATGAAGTAAACCAGGTACTCTATGATGCGGCTGAACATGGAACCCCGGTTGATAGCACCTATCCTATCCGACACCTGATATCTGGCCAGCGGAAATGGATGCGGGTAGTTGGGAAGGTGAGCAAAGATAAAACAGGAAAACCTCAATCAATATATGCTGTTGTGATGGATGTAACTGGAGCTATTCAGGAAGAGCACATGAAGAATAAGTTTATAGAAATGGTCAGTCACGAGCTTAAAACACCATTAACTTCTATCGGTGGGTTTATACAGCTTTTAGCATACAAACATGATCTTGGTCAACAGTTTGATGCCGCAAATATCTTTAAAAAGGTCCACCATCAGCTATCAAAAATGGGTCGGATGATCGAAGGTTTTTTGAATATCTCCAGGATAGAGTCTAGCGAAATGAAGATCGAGAAAAGAGAATTTAATTTTTGTGATCTCATTGATGAACTGAATGAGGAGTTTATCAATGATATATCAACCCATAGCATTACCACTACAAAATGTGAAAGTATTATGGTGAATGGGGATAGGGATAGAATTGGAATGGTTATACACAATTTAATCACCAATGCTATAAAGTATTCTCCTTCCGGGTCTCCAATTCAGATTGAATTCCGGACAGATAACAATAACTTGATATTTAGCGTGAAAGATGAGGGTATAGGCATAATACCGGGCAGGGGAAGCGGTAATATTCGCCGTGAGAATGTCTTGGAGGAACACTCATTTACCTGCAAAAACATAACTTCCTTTTAACTGTAAACTTCATGGTTTAATTGCAACTGAATAAAAAAGTCTCAATAAACGAAGCTTTTTAGGTTTTAAAAAATGCCGCATTAATGCCAATACAACAACTGGTCACTTTACTTTCAAGATTTTCGCTTCATAGACTGAGTTTGAAATAAAAATTAGTTCGTAAAAAACTACGGCAGGATTGAGATCAGCCAGGGCAAGAATAAGAAAAGGTGGCAAGCCTGTTGGATAGATCAAAACATAATTACAAAAATTAAAGTGGTTAAAATTCTTTATGACATTGCTGATAACCAGTCTTAGCCAATGATTGCATAGAGTCTTCATGTAAGCTGCGCAACTGGCTACAGGTATCTAAAAGTTTCTGATAAAATAACTTATGCTACAGGCAAATAGACTATAAAATAATATAGGTCAACGAGCTGTTGACTGATTGCCAACAAAATTCAAGGACATTTAGAGTTCTTGTATTTAGCATCGAATTTAGTTCCCCATTTTCTGTAAATTTGCAACCTAATATTGCAGAATTTAAAATGATGATACAGTAATAGACGATTTCATTACAGAAAGAAATTATTGAGTTTTATACTATTAATTGCTTAACAAATATGTCATTGCAAAAGGAAGGCAGTTCTGATGAGAATGTACTTTATAGCGATATTTCGCAAATTATAGACAACAGTCGCCAACGGCTAGCCACTACTATCAACGCTGAAATATGTCAAATGCATTGGCAAATAGGCAAGCGTATAAAAGAAGATGTACTGTACAACGATCGAGCAGAATACGGGAAACAGATTGTAAAAAATTATCAGACAAATTAACAGAACAATTTGGCAAAGGGTGGAGTATTTCTAAACTTCAACACTGTGTACGCGCTGCGTACACTTTTACCGAAGATGATATTCTGTACGCCGTGCGTACACAATTAACTTGGACGCATCTTCGCTCATTAATGAGTATCGAGGACCCATTGAAGCGCCAGTTTTATTTGGAAATGACTCGGATTGAGAATTGGGACACCCGGACACTCGATCAAAAAGTCGATTCAATGCTATTTGAACGCACAGCGCTTAGCAAAAAGCCAGACGAGCTAATCAAACAGGAACTACAAAGGATAAAATCTACTAATTCTCTAACACCCGATGTTGTTTTTAGAAGTAGTTATTTTTTAGATGCCATCGGTTTATCAGAAACCTATTCTGAAAAAGATTTAGAGGACGCAATTCTTTTAAATCTTCAAACGTTTTTAAAAGAAATGGGAAATGATTTTGCTTTTCTCGATCGTCAAAAAAGAATAACAATAGATGCAACAGATTATTTTATCGACCTTCTATTTTATCATAGAGGATTACGTAGATTAGTTGCCATAGAGCTGAAACTCGGAAAATTCAAACCAGAACATGAAGGACAAATGCTATTGTACTTGCGTTATCTAAATAAAAACGAGCGTAAAGAAGGTGAAGAATCTCCTATTGGTTTGGTATTATGCAGCGAAGGAAATACAGAACATATAGAATATCTTATGCTTGAAGATTCAAGCATAAAGGTAGCGCAATATTACACGCAACTACCCGATAAAAATATATTGAGTGAAAAACTGAACAAAGCTATTGCAATCGCAAGAGAACATCATCAAAAGTAATATAAACAAAACCATATGCATTACCATATAATCGGTGATTTGATTAATAAAAAATCATGAGTTTGGAAGTATTGATTCCCTAGCACATATCTTTATTTCATCTGTAGGTTTACTCTCGCCAGTAATGGCAAAGAAAAAAAATGTCTCAAAAAACGAACTTTTCGAGGAAGATAAAAGCAAATAGTTAGATCGATATGCATCAGCTAAGAGCAGATTATTCTCTATATTAGATATATGATGAAAAGAAGGAATTTTATGTTGGCCGCGATGCTCGCTGTTCCAGCAACAGCATTTAGCAGCTTAGGGAAATTGATGAGAGCTGAACGGGTAAAAAAAGCATTTATTGTTAAGTCTAATGAAAGTCGTTTTGATGGCATTCAAACGACAACTCCAGACGCAATTGGTCGATGCGTAGTCTCAGGAGCAGATACCCAGGGAGAATTGCTAATTGTTGCACCGACATCGAAGACATTCGCTTTTAAGGGAGGTCCTCCACTACATATACATAAACATCAGGACGAAATTTTTTATGTTGCACAAGGCGAGTTTCTCGTTCAATTAGGGGATGTGGTGCATAAGGTATTTACTGGAGATACAGTCTTCATACCAAAAGGCAAACCGCATACTTATGCTAACCCAATAGAAAACAATCCAGGAAGTATTATTTCAATACACCAGCCTGTTGGTAAAAACGAAGAATTCTTCAAATATTTATGTACATATGGCAAAATGCCAGACAAAGAAATAGATACGGATTCTCCAGTAGTTGGGCCTCCTATTGAGGTTGATTAAAGAAAACCACGTCAAGAGTTATCAAACAGCGCTATACCCATATTATAGATTAACTCTCCAAGCCCCATTTAAGTACCTGCTATAGTCGTTCTTTTTTGAAAGAGTCTTAAAAAACGAATGTATTTATCCCCTACTGTATATCTTTCTTTCAGCTGTAAGTTTAATTGCACAATTACGGCAAAAAGAAAAAAATGTCTCACAAAATGAAACATTAATTTAGATTCTTTGTCGCCTGATTTTTAAATGATTAGATAATTCATAAAATTTTTCGGATATTGTATGATATACTCCAAAATGGAAACTTCAACAATAGATCGAAGAAACATTCTAAAATGTCTAGCGCTTGCAATGGGTGCAGCAATCGTTCCTGAATATGCGATTGCCGGGTTAGGAAACCATAACAATATTGAAGTATCTTCCATTGATGGCTTTCAACCAATACATATAAAAAGTGAAGAAGGGAAAAGGGGAAAAATTGGTGATGGTGACATTATTTTCAAGCTGGATAAGTCTCAAACAGATGGTCATTTAGCCGTTACTGAAGCAACCTTACCGGTCGGTATACTCGGTGCACCACCTCATTTCCATAAAGGATTTGATGAAATATGCAGAGTAACTCAAGGAACCTTGACAATTCTTGTTGGTGAGCAAATCTTTGAGGTCAATGAAGGTGATTGGCACCTGCGGCCTAGAGGAATTGTACATAGTTTTTGGAATACAGGCACTAAACCCGTGAAATTTATCGAGATTTACTCTCCAGGGGGACACGAAGCTTATATGAACGACCTTTCGGATCTATTTACTCAAAATCAAAGACCGAAACCAGGCGCACTTGACCTACTTGCTAAAAAGTATGACATTACTTTCGACTGGCCCAAACTCAAAGTCATTATGGATACATATAAAGTTCATCTGTAATTATTTATCTCGTAATTTCTTTTTTTACTTAAGAGGAATTCGCTTAAACAGTCTCATAATACTAATGAAATAAAGCAGTTAATCTAATTCGGTATTATATTATTAAACAATTCTTGTTTTCTATCAGTAGGTCAACGGCGTGTTGACTAATTATTAAGTAGAGATTATATTTTCAGAGATTACAATTGGGGTTGAGTAAAGTTGCCTTTTTTTTTAAATCTGAAACAAGCCGTTGCAAAATTTCAGATATCTATTAATCTACACATTGAATCGCGCGTAACTCAAAGACAACAAGTTAATACAGTGTTTTTAGGTTGAAAAGTGTTTGAAGAACAACTCTGGAATGAGTCGAAAACAGTGGTCAAATGACGTCTTGTAGAATATATGTGCAAAGGAATGAAGCCAATATTTTTCCGACTAGTGATCCAGAATGTAGATTAATTGATTCCTTTCTAAAAACTCAAGGAACTCAAAATACCAATTTTCAGAGTAGTCTTCATGTAGGTGAAGCTCTTTTTGATCTGTATCTAAAATATTGTGCAAGGTAAAAAAACCCATCAGTTTACTTCTAAGCTTAAAACGTTCACTGAATGGTAATTCTTCTATTGGAAGGTTAAGTAGTGAAAGGTGGAAGTGTTCGTCATCGGACATAAAAAGCGTGGGTTAACCTATTACATCTGCTTTAGAGGCACCGGAAAGAGCCCACAACACAAGATAAAAAGGCACCCACGCATAGCGCAGGCAACCAATCTATTTCTTCCTGTGTTGCTGAAAATTTTCCGGTTTTCTAAAACAGTAAAATAGCTGATGCTACAATATCTTTATTTCTGTATTCTGTTATTTCATTAGGCAAATATAGATGATTTGTACGCTAAAAACATCGGACAGCCTTCAGTAAAATTTTAGGTGTTCAGGGTGGCAGTTTTCGCCACTAGACTATGATTAAGGATACTCATTAATTTGCTATCGTAAAATAATGAAATATGCAAAGTTTTGTAAATGCACTGGAGGAACAACACAAATTATCTATCGGCTTTAAATCTTATTTGAAATTCGCTGCAAGTACGCATAACCAGCCACGGTCAGCCTGTTTTCATATTGATGAAATATTGAACAGTTTATTTTCTTTTCTTGAGTCTGGTAGCGCGAGGCTTTTCGTCTATCAACAGCAGGATGAATGTCAAATAACTGTTTACTTCTGGAAAGAGAGAACATTACTTCCAGATCTGGAAAAACTATCACTGGCGCTAGGCAGAAGTATTCAGATTGAATTTACGGAAGATGCCCAGGTCATCAATATCGAGCACAACCATCGATCCAATCTTCTCAAGCTTTTCGCAGAATGTGCATTGATACAAGAAAAACTGCTAATTAAAATAATTGCAGATTTCTTGATTCAATCACTTTCCTTAAGAATAGAAGACGCTTCAGGCCGGCTGGAACAGCTATACAAGATTTATCCAAACATATTCCTTAAATCTTCGGTAAAGGATATTGCTACATATCTTAACATGCACAGCAGCACATTGAGCTCACTGAAGAATCGCAGATAAAAGAATCTACTTTCAAACGTACGAAAGTCCAATACACAACAGATCTCATAAGAACCTCGTCCAGATGTGATATGTATAACTTTTTATAGGCTCAAATTTGATTAAAAATTCAGATCATGAGCACTATCACAAAAAGTCAATTAATCGAGGAGGTCATCACAGTGATGAGCATATGCCTGTGGATATACGCTGCCGTATCAAAGCTTACAGATTTTGAAACGTTTCAGCGCCAGATGAGTAAACAGGTTTTTGGGTTCGGTTTTGAAAACCTTTTAACCTGGATGCTTCCAACAATAGAACTTTTTGCAGTGGCCCTACTGATTTTTTCCAATACTCGTTTTCTCGGTTTCTTACTTAGCTTTTCACTTATGGCAGTCTTCACCGCTTACATTATTTTGGTAATCTCTGGGTTTTTCCCGCGCATACCATGTACTTGTGGCGGCATCCTTGGAAATATGGGTTGGCACCAGCATTTGTATTTCAATTTATTTTTTCTCCTTCTCTTCGGTATCGGGGCCAGATTGAGCTGGCCTGAACTTCGTCTATCACTTGAGAAAGGAGGTAAGGAAAGGTTATAAATTCTGAAAGAGGCTGAAGCAAATGGGAGGTTTCCTTCGGCGCCGAAAATCTGAAGATTAGGCATTAAAAACAATATTATTTAACAAACTTTTTCTCGGCTTTTCAGTGCAAAAACCGATGTTTATTATGCGTTTAAATTCATTGAACCTTTTTGCAGTAGCTGTGGTTATGGCTATTACAACAGCTTTTGCCACTACTGGTAGCTCAAGTACAAAATTAACACGTTACTATTTGTATGATAATGATGGAAGTGGACCAAATTCCCAACAGTGGCATGCCACTCCACCAGCCAGCGGACTTGGTCTGGACTGCATAGACTCTGAGGCGAAAATCTGTTCTGCAGATTTCGACATCAT
>SEDB01000149.1 GCA_004210715.1 Pedobacter sp. | reverse complement strand
CCTTAAACCTAAACAGAAATCATGAAAAAAATTTACCTCGCTGCATTTTCTTTATTATCAATTAATGCCTTTGCACAAAAGTCTGATTTACGATCAGCGGTTACGAAAAAAGCTGATGCAATAGAAAAGAAAGTAATCGAATGGAGAAGAGATTTTCATGAACATCCGGAACTTGGAAATACCGAGGTAAGAACAGCAGGTATTATTGCCAAACACTTAGAATCATTAGGAATTAAAGTAACTACTGGCGTAGCTAAAACAGGCGTAGTTGGCGTTTTGAAAGGCGGCAAACCTGGTCCGGTTGTAGCATTAAGAGCCGATATGGATGGTTTGCCTGTAGTTGAGCGTGTAAATATTCCTTTTGCTTCAAAAGTTAAAACGCAATATAACGGTCAGGAAGTGGGTGTAATGCATGCTTGCGGGCATGATAGCCACATGGCTATTTTAATGGGCGTTGCAGAAGTGCTGGCTTCCATGCAAAAAGATATTCCGGGAACAGTGAAGTTTATTTTCCAACCTGCAGAAGAAGGTGTTCCGGCAGGAGAAGAGGGTGGAGCGGCATTAATGATTAAAGAAGGGGTTTTGGAAAACCCGAAGGTGGAAGCCATATTTGGTTTACACATTAATGCGCAAACGGAAGTTGGAAATGTGACTTATCGCCCTGGTGGAACCATGGCTGCGGTTAACGATATGAAAATTACCGTTACAGGCAGGCAAGCGCATGGCGCCTATCCATGGAGCAGTATTGATCCGGTGGTGATTTCTGCCCAGATCATCAATAACCTTCAAACCATTGTAAGCCGGAATTTAAACGTAACTGAAAACCCTGGTGTGGTAACCATTGGCGCCATCAATGGCGGTGTCCGTTCGAACATCATCCCTGAAAAGGTGGAAATGTTAGGCACTGTCCGTAATTTCAGCAAAGAGGATGAAGCCATGTTTATCGAACGAATTAAAACCATCGCCACGAAAACAGCTGAGGCTGGGGGAGGTACTGCCGAAGTTAAAAT
Source organism: Pedobacter sp. (assembly GCA_004210715.1). Classification (GTDB taxonomy): domain Bacteria; phylum Bacteroidota; class Bacteroidia; order Sphingobacteriales; family Sphingobacteriaceae; genus Pedobacter. Next base: position 4,909 of record SEDB01000149.1, on the reverse strand, counting down.
TCCTTACAGCAATCATTATCCGGTAACGTTTAACGATATCGCTTTAACCGAAAAAATGCTTCCAAGTATGCGGGCAACAGCAGGTGCTGAACATGTGATGCTTAAACCACCTGTAACAGGTGCAGAAGATTTTTCTTTCTTTCAGGAGAAAATACCAGGTTTATTCGTGTTCTTAGGCGGAATGCCAAAAGGTAAAGATCCTTTGAAAACCGCTTCGCACCACACTCCAGATTTTTATTTGGATGAAAGTGGCTTTACATTAGGGGTAAAATTGCTTTCAAACTTGACTTTGGATTATATGGGGATGAAGAAATAGATTATTTCTTCGCAGGTTTTTTTCCAAATTGCTTAGGGTAGTAGGATAAGGTTGCCATAAAATACTGTTGGAGTACATTTCTGGTGCCAATTGTAAAACTGTTATTTCCTCCATAATTAATTACACTCGTATTTTGACGTAAAATATCCAAGGCTGCTAGTTTAATTTCAGCATTATTCCCTTTCAAAAAGCGGTACAAAAGATTGGCATTCCAAATGGTAAAGTTAATATCATTCGCATTTGATGAGCTACTTCGATTGTAAGTAATGTTGCTGTTAAGAGTTAATCTCTTTGAGAAATTGTAGCTTGAACTTATAGTAGAAGCCTTATTTACGCCTGTGTACTCAGTATTAAATGCCTCTTGCTTCGATTGGTAAGTTCCATAGCTCTGACTTACCGCTATAGCCAAATAATCTTTGTAGGTGTAATTAACTTTTAAATTGGAGTTGGTGTTTAGGTTTTTAGAAAAAGCAAAAGCATTATTTGTGTAGCCAGGGTTTTGATCGTTATTGATTTGCGAAGACAGACTAAGCTGCAATTCGGATGCTTTGAACTTAATTGCTTTGCGAATATCTCCATAAAAATTAATGTATTTTCTACCATTTGCATTGGTAAGAAAAATTGTTCTTCTATTTAAATCATCTATAAAAGTACTGTCTACAATGTTGTCGTTGGTAAAACCAGCCGTAAGTGATAAGTTATAGTTTAATGTGTTTTTATTGGTTTGGTCATAATGATTAATCGATAGGCTGACTTCTCGATCTACTGCTTCCCTTAAGTTTAAATTCCCTCGCTGTATCGAATATAAGTTGGCACTATCAATTAGTGGCGCCAACTGATCGATATTTGGGATTCTTATTTTCGTGTTGTAGCTTAAACGATAGTTTTTCAAATGTTCTCCAAATTGGTAATTTGAGTAATTAACAAATGCATCGGGAAGGAAGCGGGTGTAAGTCCTGTTTAAATTTTGAAAACTTTTTTGCGACTTATTATCCTGAAAAATAAATGTCTGTTTCGGAGCGAAATTTAAACTAAGATTTTTGCTGTAGCGGTTAGATAGGCTCTTATTTATCGTTTTGGTAAATGTAATTCCGGGAGTTTCGTCAATGCGATTGGTTTCAAGCTCATTGGTAAGATAATCATTTCGTTGATAAGTATTGGTGTTTCCGTTTAGGTCTTCAACCTGGTTGTCGTCTTTTCTGCTGTTGAAGTTCAATTGATTTTTGAAAGCAAAATCAATTCCTCCTAATCGTTTATCTCCAAAAAATATCGACCTTAAGTTTGGAAATTCGACATCAAATTGTTGATTAAAAGTGTTGCTGTGTTTATCGTATCTACGATCAAAACGTTGATCAGAAGCTGCATTAGTAAAAGATTTAAATTCAGTTAAGTTAGAGTTTTCATTTTGAGAATCATCAACTCTAAGTCCGTAAGTGATATTTATACCTTTGAATTTCCTCCGCGGTTTCAGCCAATCTTGCGACAGGCGATAATTGGCCAGGAAATTAAAACTAGTATAATCAAAATTGCCTTGGCTCAGCGTATTGTTTGTACTCGTGAGCATACCTTCAGCATTCCTGGCATTTCTGAATGTTTCACCCGTGTTTTCTCCGCTGTTTTTCTGAAAATTTTGACTTAATGTTAAATTTTTGTTTCGTTTGATTAATTCATACTTAGCATCAAAATTTTGATTGGTGCTTTCGGTTCTGTTTCTATTATTACTTTGTTCGTAAATTTTATCATTGGTATTAATTGATGTAGTAGTTTCAGTATTACTTACCACATCGCTATTTCTATCCTGAATAAAATAGGTTGAGGTAAGTGTGTTTCGAAGTTCCCAGTTTGGTTTTTCAATAAAGTTATAGGTAAAAGAAACTCCACCAGCATTGGCTCTATTTATACCAGAAGCCCGAAAGTCTGATTGATAATCACTGTTGGTTCCAATGCCTTTAAAAGTGCTATTGGTCATCAGTGTATTAATATTATTTAACGATTTATTCACATTATTGCTTGCGCCAACAATCGCCAGCTGCATTTTCGGACTAAACATATTAAAACTTAAATCGCCATCAAATCGATTATCCGTTCCATAACCTGCTGAGATTTTACCAAAATACCCAATCTCTTTTCCCTTTTTTAATTTTAAGTTCATGGTAAGGGTAGAATCTAGAGGATTGGTTTTATCCTTAACGGTGTTATAAACCTGAATCTTTTCCAACGCATTTTTAGCAATATTTTGAGTAGCCACTTTTGTATCCCCTCCAAAAAATGGTTTTCCATTCACTAAAACACTTTTTATCTCTCTACCGTTCACGGTTATTAACCCATCGCCCCACAAAGTAATGTTCGGAATTTTACGAAGTAAATCTTCTACCACCGCGTTGCTATCCAGTTTAAATGCTGCGGCATTAAATTCCAGTGTATCGCCGTTCATGGTAATGGGCGGTATTGTTACCGTCACTTCATTTAAAGTAATATCTTTTGGGTTGATAATAAGTGTCTGTAAATCGATAGAATTTTTGTCGCTGGGGATGGTAAATTTTTTACGAAGCGTTTGGTAGCTTACATGGCTAACCTCCAATTGCAAAGAAGTTCCTACAGGAAGGTTTTTGAAGCTAAACTCGCCATAATTATTACTGATTTGATAACTCAATAAACTGCTATCTGCCGATTTATAAATTGAAACTGTAGCCGATTTTAAGGTATAGTTATGAGCCGTATCTCTTAACACTCCTTTAGCCGAACCTGGGAAAACAGGTTTAGCTTGCTGCGCTAATGTTGGTTTTACTATTAAGATGGAAATAAGGAGAGCTATTAATTTGAGCGTTTTAAACATAAGAGCGATTAATTTCTTTTCGGCTTTAATTGAATGATAACAGGATTGCTTTTTTTATTTTGGGTCTCAAAATACTTGCTCAATAAAGGATCGTATTTGATGTTTCTGGTAACGTTTGAATCTTTGAAGGAAAACATCGCTAATGATGAATAGCTGGTGTATAGATACTCATCTTCGTATAGATGAAAACCGTGATTGTAAAAATCAGTGAATGATCCGCCATCAGTAACCGGTAGAAATTGCGATAAGCTATCGGCTTCTAAATTTTTAATTGATGTTAACGCACCGGTTTGCAAATTGTGGATTAAAGCAGTCTTTGAATCCAGGTTCCAACCCCAAGTGTTGGCTTTGAGATATAAATTGTTGCCAATGAGATAAGGATTGCTGATGCCATAAATCTGGGTTGGGTTTTTTTGGAAGTACTCAATTCTTTTATTTTTATAATCAGGATTGGTTAAAAAATCTTTTGGAACAGAGTTGTTTGCAGGGAAAATAATTCGATACGCCAGCGAAAGAGATTTAGGTTTTATTCTGTAAACGTTGTAATCGTAGTAGCGGATGTAAAAAAGTTCATTTTTTAGATTTGAATCTGTAATTGGGTTACCTGATCCAATGTATTGGTCCGTTTTAAACCGGTCAAACTCCAATGGGAAATATAAGGCAACTTCTTTCTTATTATTTAGGATTACAATTTCGTGGAATGTACTGTCTTTCCCATCTCTGCTCACATGGAAAGGCGCAATAGAGGTAATACTATCTGCAAATTTGAAATGATTTTCTTTTGAATCTTTCATTTCTCTGAGGTATTTTTTTGTTAATTTTCCTTCAAGATCGAAAAGATAGTATTTCTTGCCAGAGGCAATCCGAATAAGTTCAGTTTCGTTTGTTTTAATTAATTTGAAACCATAAAAAGCCTGTTTTTCTTTTTCATCGCTCTCGTTTAATTTACTGCTGTTCACTTTAGCTTTAAATTTCCCATCCTTATTAAAAATCAATACTGCTTTAGTATCATGATCATATACAACAAAGCAATTTTTGGTTAATTCGAGATGATCGATTGACCCAAATAGGCTTTCTTTTGTGGTTTCCAAAGGGATGAATTTTACCTCCTCGAAAATTTCTGAAACTTTGGCGCCTCTAGCACTTTCTGGGTCAATCCGGAGTGTAACCATTTCCGAACTATCTACTTTTGTAATTTGAGCTGAGATGTTGCCTGCGGCAAAAAATAGGATGATGAACGAGAGCGTGTATTTAAGCATTGGTTAGTGATAATTGGTTTTTGATTTTCTTTCTCCGCATTGGTAGTCGTAGTTTTAAGCTACGCTGTTAATTCACTGGCCAATAATCTGATTAGAAAATTGAAATTACTAAAAAAATCCGTTCATTTTTATGTGTTTCAGTAATTAACAATGTTTTAACATTTCCTAAATCGATTTTTCAACTTTAATGTCTGTCTATTATTTCTCCATACTTAATTGGCAACTATTGTTATATTTGTCCTTATGACCAAAGAACAAATTCAGGATTTAAGGGACAGAGTAACGTCCCTGAGGAGGCATCTTTGACGTTGATGAGCTACTATACGCCATCCGTGAAGAGGAAAAATTAACGATGGCGCCCGATTTCTGGGACGATCCAAAAAAAGCAGAAAAAATTCTTGCCGAAATCAGTTCAAAGAAAAAATGGACAGATGGTTTCAACCAAACCAATAATGCGGTAGAAGATGCTGCAGTCATGTTTGAGTTTTTTCAATCTGG
>SEDB01000639.1 GCA_004210715.1 Pedobacter sp. | reverse complement strand
ATTGGCGGGTATTTAATTGCTTTACTTAAGTAGCCGTAAAACTTAGAAATACCTCCTGGATATTCTGGTTGTTTCTCGATACTAACGAAGTCATAAACTTTGTTATCATCAACCGCAACAGCAGCTTCTCTTTTTGGTCCTTCACCTACTGGCTCAGCAATTACAATATCTGCGGTTGGATCACCTTTGATATCACGCTGACCTGGATCAGCTTCTTTTAACTTTTCAACAGTTGGTGGCTCCTCATCACGTACTTGCTCATCTGGCTTTACGATTGGAGGTGGCATTTTTACCTGATCCACTTTCGGTGGCGGTGGCTCTACCGGTGGTGGAGGTGGTGTTTCTGGATTAACTGGGGGCGGGGGTGCGATAACTACCTCTTTTGCTTTTTCTACTACTTCTTCTGTATCCATTGAACCTTTAATAAGGCCATAGATTTTCGGAGCAAAGAATAATGCAAGAAAGACGATCGAACCAATAATTAATGCCCGAGAGGTATTGGCCGCATTGGTTTTACGCAACTGGTAGGCACCGTAGTTTTTGTTTTTACCTTCAAAAACCACTTCAATCCACTGTCTTCTTAATATATCTAACTTTGACATGGTTACTGATTTAACAATTTATAAAATACCTTGTGCTTTCATAGCTTCCTTTTCGTTATCAAGGATGTTGTCATCATCAATCTGACGAACTTTAACCTTTAATATTTCCAATTCATCCATAATATCAACAAAGTTCTTGAAGTTTGACCCTGTTGTTGGTTTAACCAAAACTACGAATTCGCCCTTCACACCAGATGCATCTGCAACTTTTCTGTTTTCGACAATTGACTTTTCAACTTGAGACAAGTTCTCAAAAGTTGGAGCTGTTGCACCAGCTTCTCCCATATACCATGCTACTTTATCGTTTTTACCTAATAAAATAGTCATCGTTTTAGAAGCTTTCAGTTCCAATCTATTGTCCTTGTTGTTATCATCTTTATCTGGCTTTACAATATCCATTGCTTGTGGCGTTGAAATTGATGTAGTTAAGATAAAGAATGTTACCAAAAGGAACATCAAATCTACCATCGGCGTCATATCGACTCTTGGCGTGGCTTTCTTCCCGCCTGTGTTTAATTCTGCCATTTCTTATTTTCTTCTAGCTTCTGCGTTAGTAACCAATAAAAATTTGTTTACTTTCTGCTTCTGCAATACATCGATAATTTTCTTAACAACCGGATA
>SEDB01000148.1 GCA_004210715.1 Pedobacter sp. | reverse complement strand
GGGTATCTTTCGTTCAACAATGCCCACCGCATTGTCCACCAATATGCCTGTGAGCTTACCGTTGATCACTTCAATTTTACCAGCGGTTATCGCATGGCGAACTTTACCGGCTGAGAAATACTCGGTGCCATTATGCACCAATGTTGAGAGCAGTAGCATAGATTAAGAATTAAGTTTTAACTGTAATTCTTGTTTCACTTCTGCTGACAATAAGCACATTTTTAGAGATAATTGAACTATTTGTTCATTCTTTCTTAATCCCAAAAGAACTTTTTCGACAGTCGATTCACTTTTACCAGATTGAACTGCTAGTTCACTTTTTGAGTTGGGTGGTAGCGTTCTTCTGATCTTGTTTAGATCCCTTTTTTTAAGCGTTTTATTCATTATCACAGTTATATGTGGTTTTACAGTATAAAAATTGTGAGTTACTTTGTGAGTGAACTGACAGTTCAAATATATGAACATATAATTCACAAATGCAATATAAATTCACAACATGAGAACTATAAAGTCACAACTTATTGATTGTCAATTGAATAATTTATTCAAAATTTGCTTAATGAAAATGCACTTAGGCGACATAATCAAAGAAAAAGCGAAAGAAAGACAAAAAAGTATTCCGGATATAGCGGACTACTTAGCTACAGGTACGCGAAACCTATATAAGATTTTGAAGGAAAACAACCTTAAGGTTGATGAGCTCTTAAAAATATCACAGTTCCTGAACTATAACTTTTTTAAAGATGTGCAACCATTAAAAGTTGCAGATGAAACTGATTTGAAAATTGTGGAGGAATCAAACACTAATTACAAAAAGAAGTCTTCTGGTGGTAAAGAATTAACAATTCGTTTTGATGTTAAGTACAATACAGATAACGCTGAAAATCTTGGAAGGTTTATGATGCACGTAGATGCAATTGGAGAAAAATTAGGATTTAAATTAACTTAATATGAGCGAAGAAATTATACCTGTGAATGAGGCAAACGATGAGGTTACAATTACCTTAAAATTTGATAAAAATTTATGCCCAACGTCGGATTTGTTTCTGATGAGTTTAGACATTTTAGGCGATCAATATGGCTTCAAAATCGTTTAAAAACATGATTTTACTCCGACATGAGTTATTAAATAATTGACAACCAGGTAATAACGGGAGTGTAAAACCTTTCCTCTTGAGTACGATTTTAACTTGTAATTAATAAAAATGGCTTGCTTTAAGTAGCAGGCCATTTTTTGTTATAAACAACGAAGAATTAAATTTTCCCGTCTTTCTTTTGCAATGTAGCCCTAATGCGGCTCAAAGTTTCTAATCGCATATTTAAAAAGGAGGCAATATATTTTAGTGGGACGCGATCAACGAGATAAGAGTATGTTAAGAGGTAACGTTCGTATCTTTTTTTTGCTGTTGATAATCTACTAATGAAGGCTCGTTCAGATGCACTTCTAAAATAAATCTCGGTCATTTTCCTGCCTACATAATTTGCAATTGTAAACTGTTGGTAAAGCTGGCGAGACATTGAATGAGGTATGGCAATAGCCAGCACAGGATCTATGGATTCAATATATTCTTCAGAAGCTTCGTCTGTCCAAAGGTTACGAATTGTGCCGGCAAGTTCATTTTCTATTGCTATCCACGTAGTTATTTTCTCGTTACCCATTTTAATATATCCATGAACAGCACCTTGTAGAATTAAATATATGTAGCGATTACGTTTTAACGGAGAAGCGATATGTTTATTTTTAGCAAATCGAACAGGGAAAGTTTGTTCGTTGATGATTTTCTCAATTTCGGGATTTAAAGAATGGAAAGATTTGAATACCGCGATTAGTGGAGAAGTTCCACCAAAATCATCCCATTTTCCCTCTCCAAATTCGTTTTCTAAATTCATTGCGGTGTCAAAGTTCGCAAAAGGTAAATGATTATACAAGACATTAAATTAGACATGAACTATTCTGTTCAATTAATTGAAACTCACCTGGTAAAGTTTCATTCTGAAATGCTTAAAATTTCGATTCCAAAACATCATTATATTATTGTCTGAAATACCCCCTAATATTGACTTGAACAGCAAATAACTGGTGGAGAATTATTACTAAATTTATATTAATGATTTAAACTGAACTATCATGAAAGACTTACCAAATAATACCAAATTGTATGGAATAATGATTTTATATGATATGCAAACTGATTTTTTCAAAAGAGCATTAAAGGGAATTGAGGATAAGGATTTACTGAAAAGATTAGGTACGGAAGCCAATCACAGCTCCTGGATTGCTGGAAGCGTAGTTTCAGGTCGTTATTATTTGGGGAAGTGTTTTAATTTAGAAGTAGAATCATCAACCGGGAAATTATTTGAAAATAATCAAGGTATCATTGATGGCGCCATTTATCCAACATTGGTGGAATATGAAAATGACTGGGACAAAATCTCTCCACTATTGCATGATTCCTTAATTTTAGCTTCAGCGGAAAAGTTGAATGAAAAAATAGAAATGCCTGGAATGGATATGACATTGTTTGATATGATCATCTTTACCAGCTATCGTGAGGCAAATTGTATAGGACAAATTGCGCTTTGGCGCAGATTATTGGGATATAAAGCCATGATTTACATGTAATTCATCATATTTTAATCAAAAATGATGAAAAAAGAAAAGCTCAGTGGCGAGGCCGAAGTTGATAAATATATGGAAACGTTAGATCATCAGTTTAAGGAAGAAGTTTCACTCTTACGCTCAATTATCATCAATGCCAACAAAAAGCTAGAAGAAAGAATAAAATGGAATGCGCCCAGCTTTTATTATCAAAAAGATATGGCAGCATTTAATCTTCGTGCAAAAGATTATATTCAAATCATTTTTATTTTTTATGGTGGTGCTATGATTTTTGAGTCTGCTGTTTTGCAGGGCGATTGGAAAGACAGGAGAGAGGCAAGATTTTATGATTTAGCCGATATTGCATCAAAGAAATCGAAGTTAGAAGAAGTCGTGAATAAATGGATTGAAATAATAGAAAAAACTAATAAATAACTAAATTAAATAAGATGAAAATTGCAATAATCGTTATCCGTGTACTACTTGGAGGCATGTATATTTTTGCTTCTGTGCCAGTTCTCTTTAACATCCAAATGGGAGAAATGCCCGAAATGACTGCCGATCAATCTACATTTATGTCGGGCATTATGGTAACAAAATATTTGTTTCCTTTAATTAAAGGAACCGAATTTGTGGCTGGTTTAATGCTTTTGATTGGCAGAACGGCACCGCTTGCTGCCATCATTATTTTTCCGGTAAGTTTAAATATATTTTTATACCATGTGTTTCTTGGTCCTAAAGAATTACCTATGGTGGCGGTAATGCTGATTTTTAATCTGTTTTTGTTTTATGCTTACCGTCAAAAATATTTACCTATTATCTCAAAGTAATTTTTATGGATTTTAAAACTTTCTCATACTTTTTTGCTTTATTTAATGTTTCACTATAAAAGATGATTAACTATCTTTAAAAACTAACTAGAAATAAAAAATATGAGAAAGATCCCATTCTTAATGCTGCTTTTTGTAGCCGTATCATTTGCCGCTGTGGCTCAAAGCAAAGATGCCATTGTTGGTAAATGGCTAAATCCATCTGGAGAAGGACAAATTGAAATTTACAAAAAAGGCGATAAATATTACGGAAAACTGGCCTGGATGAAAGAGCCTAACTTAAATGGAAAGCCAAAGTTAGATGCTAAAAATCCAAATGAGGCACTTCAAAAAAGACCGCTTCTTAATTTAGAGATTTTAAAGGATTTTGTATACGAAGATGGGAAATGGACTGACGGTACAATATACGATCCTAAAAGTGGCAAAAATTACAGTTGCAACATGAGTTTAAAGGGTAATGATGTGTTGAATGTACGAGGATATGTCGGGATTTCTTTACTGGGCCGATCAGAAACATTTAGAAGAGTTAAATAATCAGAAATGAAAAAAATATTATGGTGCCTTTTATTGGCACCTTTTTTTTGCGCTGCGCAATCGTATTCTTTCAAACCATTAAATGAAAATACAAAAACTAGTTTGCGTGGATTAAGCGTGGTTAATAACGAAGTGTTTTGGGTAAGTGGAAGTGCTGGCTCCATTGGTAAAAGTGTTGATGGTGGAAGAACCTGGCAATGGATTAAACCAAAAGGATATGAAAAACTAGATTTTAGAGATATTGAAGCTTTTGACGACAAACAGGCAATTGTTGTAAACGCTGGTTCTCCTGCTTATATTCTCAAAACCATAGATGGTGGTGAAACCTGGACAGAACATTATAAAAACATCGACTCAGCCATTTTTCTTGATGGGTTAGGTTTTTGGGATAAAAATAAAGGCATCATTTTCGGCGACCCGATCAATGATAAAATGCAATTACTTAAAACCGTTGATGCCGGTAAAACCTGGATCGACATTTCTGCTAACTTAAAGTTTCCAATGGCAAAAGGAGAGGCTGGGTTCGCCGCCAGCGGAACTACCATCAAAACATTATCTGGTGGTAAGGTTTGGATTTCGACAGGAGGTATGGTATCTAATATTTATTTTTCTGGTGATTATGGCCAAAGCTGGAATACTTTTAAATGCCCAATTTGGCAAGGACAGGAAACCACTGGCCCTTTTTCAATGGATTTTTACAATCCTAAAATCGGTGTAGTTGTAGGAGGTAATTATGTTCAGGATAAAATTAATACCAATAATGTTTTGCTGACAAAAGATGGTGGTAAAACCTGGCAAAAACCCATTACGCCAGTATCAGGCTATCGCTCTGGTGTAACCTATATTAATGCTAAAGTGCTTGTGGCTACTGGTACATCTGGAACCGATATCTCCATTGACGGAGGCCAAAACTGGAAACATATATCTGATAAAAGCTTTAATGCAGTTCAAAAGGCAAAAAAAGGCGATGCTATTCTTCTTGCTGGCGAAAAAGGAAGTATTTATCAGCTAAGCCTAAATTAAATTTGTGTTAAGTTGTAACGATTGGGCGCTTTCCACTTCTAAAGGATAGCGTAAGATGACATACTCAACTAAATTTTTAATCATAAACGGTATCTGTCATAAAACTTACAATTGAATATTTCTAATTCTACAATCAATTTTGTAATATTAGAATTTTATAATGCAGATTAGGAAATAGGTGCAATGGCTTTTTACAAACATTATTCGTTCGATCTTTGGTTAACGTTGATTAAATCAAACCCAACTTTTAAACAAGAAAGGACAAAATATTTTTACGAGAAATTTAATTCAAAACATAAAAGTATTGAAGAGATAGCCATCGTTTTTCGTCAGGTTGATTTAATGGTTAACGCCATCAATGAAAAAACGGGTAAAAATGTTGATGCCGACGAAATGTACCTCATGGTCATCAGTATCATCAATGACTATGATTTTCAGTATAAAGAACTTGATTTGGATGCGCTTTACAATGAAATGGAAGAACTGCTGTTTGCGCACATGCCTTTAATTTATTGCGAAAATTGCCTGCCGGTATTATCCCGAATAAAGGAAAGTAATTTAAGCTCGACCAATATTTTAAGTAATACCGGTTTTATCAAAGGTAAAACGTTAAAAAAAGTACTTAATCATTTAAAAATTGATCAGTTTATTGATTTTCAATTATATTCTGATGAAGTGCGAATGTCAAAACCCAACCCTAAATTTTTCGAGTTAATGTTGAATACAATCGACGAGAAAAAACATCCCGAATTAACTTTAAATAACATTATTCATGTTGGAGATAAAAAAGTATGTTGATCAACTCCAATAATCAATCTATATTAACATTACTTTCATGATACCTTACACATACTCTCTTCACAAAATTGATAACACAGCAGATTTTGGATTCAATCCGGATCATTACAGCCGATTTAAATTTGGCGATAACTTAGTTGCAAAGTCTTTTGGGAAAGATTTAGCCGACGGATTTATAAAATATTACCTTACTGATAACCTGATTACAGATCAAATTGTGGTTATTTCAAGTCCTTACAGCTTTATTCCTACTGCCACGTATGCTATGAAAAACTATTTTGTTTCTCAACTCAATCGTTGGTTGGTAGAAAATGGCGGCTTGCAAGTTCAGGAAACCAAAGTACACAGAACAGTAACTTACAAAGAAGATTACGGTGAATTAAGTGCTGAAGAACGTTTAACCTTAATTGGTAATGATTCTTTCCATATTGATAAAGATTTTCTCAGTGGAAAAACATTGCTTTTTTTGGATGATATCCGGATTACAGGAAGCCATGAACGTATGATTTTAAAAATGGCCAAAGAATATGGCCTGTCAAACGAGATTCATATGTTGTACTTTGCAGAATTGGTTAACAAAAACATTCATCCAAACGTAGAGAATTTCTTAAATTACCACCAGATAAAATCAATTTTCGATTTAGAAGAAATTATTGATGGCGGAGATTTTTGTTTTAACACCAGAATAGTAAAGTATATTCTCAATACAGATTCAGAAAGTTTTACCATTTTTCTGGAGCGAAGATCGAGTGATTTTATCAATGAACTTTACGATTTATCGCTTGGCAATGGCTACCATACCATAGATGCTTACAGTAATAATTTGCATCGAATAAAAGATTATATCAAAAACAACAATTATAAATTAATTTAAAATATGGCTATTAATTTGCAAAAGGGGCAAAGAGAAAACATCGATGCTCCTAAATTTACAATAGGTTTAGGTTGGGATACAAATAGTTCATCAACTGGCGCCGCATTTGATTTAGATGCTTCAATTTTTATTTTAAATGATCAGAAAAAACTGGTTTCTGATGAGAATTTTGTTTTCTACAACAACTTAACATCTCCTGATGGAGCGGTAGAACATACAGGCGATAATTTAACTGGAGATGGCGACGGTGATGATGAACAGGTGAAAGTTGATTTGACCAAAATCGATCCAAGAGTAAGTGAAATTTGTGTGGTGGTAACCATTCATGAGGCTGAAGCAAGAAGACAAAACTTCGGGCAGGTAAGAAATTCATTTGTGCGTATTTTTGATGCAACAACCAATGAGGTTATTTTGAAATATGAACTGGAAGAAGATTTTTCTATTGAAACCGCTGTAGAGTTTGGCAGAATTTACAAACGCGAAGGCAAATGGAAATTTGAAGCAGTAGGAATGGGAATGAAAGGCGGATTACAGGATTATTTAAACAAATATCAATAATATTATGGCAATCAATCTTCAAAAAGGACAACGAATCAGTTTAGAGAAAACCAATGGCAGCAAGCTACAAAACGTTTGTGTAGGCATTAACTGGGGCGCCATTGAAAAGAAAGGCATGTTCGGTTTTGGTTCATCAAAAGAAGCAGTAGATTTAGATGGTAGTTGTGCCTTATATAATGATAATAAACAACTTTTAGAGGTTGTGTATTTTGGTAATCTGAAATCAAAAAATGGTTCTGTTAAACACAGTGGTGATGATTTGACTGGCGATATGGGTGGCGATGATGGTTTGGATAACGAGGTAATCACGCTTGATTTTTCTCAATTGGATGCCAGTGTGAATTACGTTGCCTTTGTATTAAACAGTTTTAGAGGTCATGATTTTGGTACAATTCCTTTTGCTTCCATCCGTATTTACGAAGGAACGAGCAAACGTGTAAACGAAGTTTTTGCTACTTATGATATTGCCAACGATGCGGCTTTTAAAGGTTCAGTATCAATGGTAATGGGTGTTTTTTATAAGAAAAATGGCGAATGGAAATTCAATGCTATTGGCGAACCAACCAGAGATAAAAAATTAGAAGAAACCGTTAAAACTGTCACTCAAAATTATTTATAGTTTTCAGCATAAAATTAACCTATGGAAACCAACCCAAACGCTGCTCTGCCGAACTTAACGCCAGTAAAACTGGATAAAGATGGCAACGTAAATCTCGAAGTAATTACAACTGAAGAAACGGCAAAATATCAGGAGATTGCAAAATCCTTAGAACCATCTGATGTAAATTCCATATTAAATTATGGAAGCGAGGCACAGAATTCGATGGAGAAATACAGTAATGATTTTCTGGCATCGGTAAGAACTTACAACAGTGGCGAAGTAGGCGGTCTCATTAACGAATTGCTTACAGAGCTAAACTACATCGATGTTTCTGAATTGGAACAAAGTGGTTTTAAAAGCTTTATCTCTCGTATTCCATTTTTAAAAAACCTGGTAGTTGATGTTAAAAAGCTTTTCCAGAAATATGATGTCGTAGTCAATAACATTGATAAGATTACTAATAAAATCAAAGCTGGGCGATTAAATTCCATCAAAGATAATACCGCACTGCAAACCATGTTTGATAGTAATGTAAGTTACATCAAGCAGATGGAAGATTTGATTATTTCTGGTCAGTTAAAGTACAACGAACTGCAGCTTAAACTTGCTGAAATGGAGGGAAGACCTGCAGATTATCAGGATTATGAAATCTCAGATTTAAGAGATTTTACCAGTCGTTTAGATAAACGCTTGGCCGATATGAAGATTGTTCGGTTTATCATGTTGCAATCATTGGCCCAAATTAGGGTGGTTCAAAACAACAATACTTCTATTGCTGAGAAAGCGCAGTCAATTGTTTCTACAACTATTCCGGTTTGGAAAAATCAGTTAACCATTGCAGTGGCTTTACAAAGGCAAAAAGCCAATGTAGAAATGCAAAAGAAAGTTTCGGATACCACCAATACCATTTTACAGAAAAATGCAGAAATGCTGAAACAAAATAGTATTGATGTTGCTAAAGAAAATGAAAAAACTGTTGTTTCTTTGGAGACTTTAAAAATTACAACATCTTCGTTAATTGAAACCCTAAATGAAGTAAAACAAATTCATGAGGCTGGTGCACAAAGTAGAAAAGTGCTTGATGGCGAATTGAAAACCTTAGAAGCAGAGTTGAAAAAGAATGTGACGCGGGTGAGCTAAACTAAACTATGGATGAATACCGTTTAAATATTTTAAAAAAATCAAGCGCAGAGATCAACCGTTTACAGTTGCTCTCTGTGTTTTTTGATGATGAAATTATTTATAAGATCTTTTTAAGAACACAGGTAATTCATCAGCTATTTTCTAATAATGAAGAGCTGGAAATTGAAAAACTAGATCTTTTTCATTTGCAATTTACCGATAGCATCATCGCTTTGCTTCGGAAAATTAAAAAGAGCAACGAAAAAAATGTTGCTTTAATTTACGATGAAATTGATTTGAACGAAGCACTCATCGATAAAATGGCTGCATCTAACGATGTGAAAAGCTTTACTACAGACAAGCAGAAACAGGCACTGAAAATCAATCAATCATTAAGAAGGTTGTATAATAATCTTTCTGATTTAAGCACTGATTTTCCATTTTCGAAAAACATCAATGCTTTTAGTGCTAAATACGCAAACGATTATTACTTCGATTTAACAGCTGATCAGTTGGCTCAATTAATCGATTTCCAAGGCAAAAATGTTTACTCAAATGCCTACGCTACCATCGAAAGAAAATTGATGGGCCGCCTTTGTAAGTATGATTTTCGAACCGAATTTTACCTCGGGTTGAAATCGGGCGAACTTATCATGGAAGTTTATAAGTTTTTAGATAGTAAAACGTACTACCTTTTCTTTCCAAGCAGAAATTTATTCTTACTATGCGATTTATCTGTTTTTAAAGATCTTGATACCTCCAATACATTGTCGGAAAGAGAGCGGATTGTTCAGGAATTGGAATATAAAAATGATAAGCTAAAAAGCAATGCTGCGGTTATGAAAACAGCAATGTCAACAGAGGTGCAGGATTTATTAGAAAGCAGTTACCAGAAAATCTCCGATATCTAAATCATCTTAATAATTTTGATGTTCAATCCAACATTTTAAAAGAAATGCTTAAAACGGATTTATTTTAATTTATCTCGTTAAAATCGACAGTTTTTGTTTAAATAAATCAATCGTTCTTTGCCAGGCTAATTTTGCTGCAGCTTCATTATAACGGGTAGGCGAGGTGTTATTATTGAATGCATGATTTACACCTTCATAAATAAAAATTTTGTAATCAATTTTATTTTCTTTCAAAGCTTGTTCATACGCAGGAATGCCTGCATTGATGCGCTCATCCAAACCACCGTAGTGCAACATTAAACTTGCTTTAATTTTAGGTACATCAGCAGCATTTGCCTGCGCACCGTAATAAGCAACTGCCACTTGCAAATTAGGATCGTTCACGGCTAATTTATTTGCCATTCCACCGCCCCAACAAAAGCCAACGCAACCTACTTTGCCATTTCCATCTTTTCTATTGCGTAAATAGGCTAATGCCTTTAAATAATTCTGAAGATTTTTTTCAGGATCCAGTTTGCCAATCAACTCACGACCCTTATCTTCATCTGCTGGTGTTCCGCCTAAAGGAGAAAGTGCATCAACACCCAAAGCAATAAAACCTTCCGCGGCTACCCGCTTCGTTACATCAATAATATGCGGGTTCAAACCGCGGTTTTCGTGAATAACCAAAACACAGCCTAACTTCTT